>DAOMZC010000274.1:0-7674 GCA_035437965.1 Pseudomonadota bacterium | reverse complement strand
GCTCGCTGAGTATGCCCGCTCGACGCTGCAGCCGCTGCTGGCGCTGGCGCGGCGCGGACGGGCGGCGCTGTGCGCGGCGCTGCCCCGCGACTTCGAGCTGCACCGCCTGGCCGGGAGCGAGCGCGGCCACTTCAGCGCCTACTTTCACCCCATCCTGCATGGCAGCCGCACCCGGCAGGGGCGGTACCAGTTTCCGCTCTACCGCCGGCCGAGCGACTCCGCCAGCCAGCTCACGACCGCGCAGATCCTCGACGGTGGCCTGGCCGGCAAGGGCCTGGAGCTCGTGTACCTGGACAGCCTGAGCACCGCCGTGAACGTGCATATCGAAGGCTCGGCGACCGTGCAGTTCGACGACGGCAGCGAAGTCAACCTGACCACCGACGGCAGCAACGGCCACCCCTACACAAACCCGTTCAAGCTGGCCCGCAAGGACGGCATCATCCAGGCCGAGCCGCCGCCCTTACTCAGTCCCCCGCCGCCCGCCGCCGGCAGTCCCAGCCCGCCCGCACCGCCGCCCGCCGAAAGAAAGACCAAGACGCGGGCCTTTTTCGACGCGCATCCGGACCTGCTTCGCATCTATTGGGCCAAAAACCCGCGCTTCATCTTCTTCAAACCGACGCCGCTGCGCGGCACCGGCAAGTTCGGCCAGCTCATCGCCGGGCGTTCCGTCGCTGTCGATCCCAGCACGGTGCCCCTCGGCGCCGCCTTATGGATGCGTACCGAGCTCGCCAGCCTCGCCGAAGATGCCGCCGCCGGCGCCGCCGCGAGACCACCTGCAAGACCCGTCACCCCGATCGCCCGCCTGGCGCTGGCGCAGGACACCGGCGCCGCGATCCGCGGGCTCGGGCGCGTCGACGTGTTCGTCGGTAGCGGCGCCGCCGCGCAGCACGCCGCCTCTTTCACAAGCGGTCCCGGCGAGCTGTATCTGATCGTGCGTAAGCCTGCCCCCGCCCTCCGCGGCCACAAAAAGAAAAAGGGCCCGCCCGCCGCCGTGCCCGCCGCCGCCTCTGCCGCCGTGCCTGCCGAGAAAAAACGCCGCAGTGGTTGACGCGCACTACCAAAGCCCGATACAAAGGATGTATGTTCCGAGATAGTTTGCGTCGTCTTGTCGAGCAGACCGAGGGCGGGGTAGCCGGACTCCTCATGGGCTTTGATGGCATCGCTGTCGAGAGCTTTGCCAAGGACCAGCAGAAGACCGACATCCAGACCGTCGGCATGGAGTTTTCGTACATCCTCACCCAGGTGCGCAAGGCCGCCGAGACCATCGATGCCGGCAGCATCGAGGAGGTGACCATCCGCACCGAGGGCATGACCCTCATCATCCGCGTCCTGTCGCGCGACTACTTCGTCGCCCTGGCCGTCGCGCCGACCGGCAACAGCGGCAAGGGGCGCTACCTCTTGCGGGTCACCGCGCCGAAGATCCAGGCCGAGCTGTAGCCAGCGCCCCGAGCGAAGCGCACAGCGGCAGAGGCTGCGCGGCGGCGCTGCTCACCTCCCGCGTTGTGCCTCGGGACCAAGCCCGCTAGCATGACCCCATGAGCACTGTCCGAGCGGCGAGCCAACGCGACCTCATCCCCGATCGCCTCGCCCACCATGCGAGCACCCGTCCGGACGACCCGGCCCTGCTCGCCCGCACCGCCAGCGGCGATTTCACGCCTATTTCCTGGCAGCAGTACGACCAGCGCGCCCGCCTCATCGCCGCCGCCTACCTCGCGGTCGGGCTGCCGGTGGGCGGCGCCGTCGCGATCCTCGGCGACAGCCGCGCCGAGTGGGTGCTGGCCGCCGTCGGGACCTTCTACGCCGGCGGCGTCGCTACCGGCATCTATCAGACCTCGACCGCCGACCAGGTCGCCTACATCCTGCGCCACAGCGACGCCCTCGTCGCCATCATCGAGAACCCCGCGCAGTGGCGCAAGGTCCGCCCCCACCTGCCGTCGCTCCCGCAGCTGCGGCGCGTCGTCCTCATCGAAGGCGCGGCCGAGCTTCCCGAAGAAGACCGCGGCCTGACCTCACCGATCGGCGGCCCCCTGTGCCAGAGCTGGGACGACTTCCTGCGCAGCGGCACCAGCCACGAGCCCGCCGTCCCCGCGCGCCTCGCCGCCCTCACCACCGAGCAGCTCGCCGTCATCATCTACACCTCGGGCACCACCGGCACCCCCAAGGGCGTGATGCTCACCCATCACAACCTGGCGTGGACCACGACCTGCGTCCTGCAGCTCTTCCCCGTCGACGGCAGCGACATCGTCGTGTCCTACCTGCCGCTTTCCCACATCGCCGAGCAGATGTTTTCGATCTTTTTGCCCATCACCTGCGGCGCGCGCGTGTACTTCGCCGGCAGCACCGATCGTCTGCGCGAGACCCTGCTCGTCGCCCGCCCGACCCTCCTCCTCGGCGTGCCGCGCGTGTGGGAGAAGCTGCAGGCCGCCCTTACCGCCAAGCTCCAGCAGGCCAAGCCCGTCCAGCGCCGCGTCATCGCCTGGGCCCGCGACGTCGGCCAGCGCGCCGGCGCCTACCGCCTCGAGCACGGCAAGCCCTACGGCCTCCTCGCCCTCGAAGAGCGCGTCGCCGAGCGGCTCCTGTTCCGCAAGCTCAAGACCGCCCTCGGCCTTGACCGCCTGCGCATCGCCGTCTCCTCCGCCGCCGCCATCCGCAAGGAGGTCCTGGAATTCTTCCTGTCCATCCAGATACCCATCTACGAGGCCTACGGCCAGTCCGAGTGCACCGGCCCCCTGAGCTGCTGCACCTTCCAGCCCGGCGGCACCCGCCTCGGCGCCGTCGGCCGCCCCCTGCCCGGCACCACCTGCAAGCTCGGCCCCGACGGTGAGATCCTCCTTCACGGCCCCAACGTCTTCGCCGGCTACTTCAAGGACCCCGTCGCCACCGCCGCCAGCCTCATCGACGGCTGGCTGTACACCGGCGACATCGGCGAGCTCGACGCCGACGGCTTCCTGAAGGTGACCGATCGCAAGAAGGACCTGTTCAAGACCTCCGGCGGCAAGTACATCGCCCCCCAGCCCATCGAAGGCCAGCTGCGCCTCATCCCCGGCATCTCCCAGACCGTCGTAATCGGCGAGAACCGCAAGTACCTGACCGCCCTTTTGACCCTCGACCCCGACCGCGCCCTCGCCTACGCCAAGCAGCACGAGCTGCCCACCGACCTTCCGACCCTGGCCGCCCACCCCAAGCTCCACGCCTTCATCCAGGAGCACCTGGACCGCATCAACAGCAGCCTCGCCCGCTACGAAACCGTAAAGCGCTTCACCCTGCTCGCCAACGACTTCACCCTCGAGCGCGACGAGATGACCCCCACCCAGAAGCTCAAGCGCCGCGTCATCCTCCAGCACTACGCCGCCGAGATCGAAGCCATGTACCCCCCCGACGAGGCCAGCGAAGCGTAGCCGCCGACGAAGAAGCCCCGCGACGGCGAAGCCCTAAAGAAGCCCGAAAAAAGAAGCCAAAAGGAGTGGGGCCGACCTCCGAAGAGGGGGGCACCTGACGAAGAAGCCCGCGAAAAGAAGCCAAAAGGAGTGGGGCCGACCTCCGAAGAGGGGGCATCTGACGAAGAAGCCCGCCCAAAGAAGCAAACAGGAGTGGGGCCGACCGGAGCTGCTTTTTTGTCAGCGCCAGCTGGCAAAAAAGTAGCGCAGGTAAGGGGGGCCCCGCGACGGCGAAGCCCCGAAGAAGCCCCCGGCGAAGCCCCGAAGAAGTCCTAGATCGCCAGCTTCTTGGCAATCTCCGTCAGCGCGTCCGTGTTCTTTATATGCGCCAGCTGGCTGAGCAAGAAGTCCTTAACCTGCCCCTCCAGCGCCGCCAGCTCCCCCCCCAGCCCGAGCTTGGCCGTAAACTCCCGCACCAGCTCACTCTCCTTCCCCGATACCTGCCCGTCCGCAAACGCCAGCAGCAGCGCCGTCTTGACGAACAGCCGCCGCAGCTCCGCCGACGACAGCGCCCCCGCCAGCTCGTCGCTGCTGATCGCCTTGTGGTGCCGCAGCTCGCCCAGCGCCTTCTCGCTGCCGCCCGCTTCTTCCCAGAATGCGGCGACCAGAGCCTCCTCCTGCTCGTGAATGCCATCGGCGTGGGCGACCGCGTAAAGGCCCCGCGCCATCGCCGCGGCCTGCTCTGGCGAGAGCTGAATCTCAGGTGCGAAGTTCATCGTCGATCACTCCTTACGCGCTCCGCGCGCTCATGAAAAAGACTTCGTTGTCCATCGTGGGTATCTGTTGGAGACGGCAGTTCCCGCCGCGCCGGCCTAGCGGCGCAGCCCGACCGTCAGCTTCAGGTGGTTCAGGCGCGCCTGCAGCTCGTCGCTCTGCATGTTGGCGTACTTGGGCGGCAGCATCCGCCGGTTGCTCGCCTCGAACACCGCCAGGAGCTCCATGAACTCCAGCATGTCCAGATCGCGCGGCGGCAGGTAGTCGCGCGCCGCCCGGCGCAGATCGTCAAGCTGCACCGGCGTGTCGCGGCCCGCCGCGGCGCCCCCGGCCTCCTCCGCCCGCTGGTTCGCGTACTCGCTCGCCAGCAGCACCAGCGCTTCGATGTCGGCGTTGGACATCCCGATGACCGGCTGCAGCTCCTCGCGCTGCTCCGGGAAGCTCAGCTCGTGCTGCACCCGGTTCTTTTTGAACTGCGCCAGGAGGATCGTCTCCACCTCGGCCGACGACTGCGGGTAGAAAAACGGGATCTTGCGGTCCAGGCGCCCCGCGCGCTTCAGATCGATGTCCACCTTGTCCGGCCGGTTGCTCATCAGCACGAACAGCACCCGCCCGCGGTTCGAGGTGTCCGACATGAACTCTTTGATCCGCGCGATCACCCGGCTGGACGTCCCGCCGTCCTCCTCGCCCTGGTTGCCGAACGCCCGGTCGCACTCGTCGATTATCACCAGGACCTGGCCGATCGCCTTTATCACCTGCAGGATGCGCTCGAGGTTCCCCTCGGTCGCGCCCACCCACTTGCTGCGGAAGTTCTTGAGCTTGATCGCCGTCAGGCCGCTCTCTTTGGCGAACGCCTCGGCGACGAACGTCTTGCCGGTGCCCATCGGGCCGGTGAAAAGGAGGCCCATCGGCACCCGGTTGCGCCGCCCCTCGCGGATGTTCTTGGCGATGAGCGTCAGGTCGCGCTTGACCTCGTCCATGCCGCCGACGACGTCGAAGCCGTGCTTGGGCTCGACGAACTCGATGAGGCTGTAGCACTCGCGCTCGATGATCTCGCGCTTGCGGGCGGTGATCAGGCGCAGCACCTCGACCCGGGCGTCGCCGTCGGTCGCCGGGGTCGGCGGGCCCTCGGGGGCGATGAGGCGGCGGATCTCGCCGCGCGGCATGCCGCGGGTGATCTGGGCCAGCTTGGCGGCGCGCTCGCCGGCCTTGGGGCCGCCGCCGAGGAGCTCGGTGATGAACCGCGTGCGCTCGCCGTCGTCGTCGGTGCCGGGGTCGACCGGGGCGAGGATGCCGGTGATCTGGATGTTCTTCAGGCCCGCGGTGACCTCGGCCATCATCTCCAGCTCGTCGGCGGGCAGCTCGGGGTTGATGTGGCGGATGAGCGCCGCCCGCTCGGGCGCGCCCGGGATCGGGATCTGCACCGTCGCCACGCGCGGGTTGGCGACCAGCTTGCCGTGCAGCTCGGCGAGGTTTTCGACCAGCAGGAACACCACGCTGTCGTGCTTGTCCAGCGCCGGCAGCGTCGACCAGCGCTGCAGCGTCACCACGGCGGCGCGGTCATCGACGGTCGAGAAGCTCGTCTCGCCATTGGGCGCCACGGTGTCGGCGTACTCGACCACCACCGCCGCCCCCTGCGTCGTGAGGAGCAGCCGCTCCAGCAGCGGCAGCACCTTGGCCGGCTCTTTGTTGAGGAGGAGCTCGTCGAAGCCCGTCGGCAGCTTGCCCTTGACGATCCGCACCCCCGTCGAGACGTTATAAAGCGCGACGAGGTTCTTCTTGTCGAGCAGGATCTTGGTCAGAAACTCCGGCAGCAGCAACAGCCGCTCGTCGGGGCTCTTTTTGTCCGGCGACCCGTCGGGGTCATCGAGGATGAGGTCGTGGACGTTGCCGTGCAGCACGAACTGCGAGGACTCGCCGCGCAGGTAGCGGCGGCGGATCTCGTCGGCCCAGGTCGGCAGGCGGCCGGATTTCGAGAGGCTCATCGTAGACATTTCTGCATCACCTATACGCCCGCGGGCGCTTTCATCTTGGGCCTAGCCGCCGGTCTCCACGGCCTGGAAGAACCGCTCGGTCTCACGCGAGGCGGCGCGCACCGCCTCGACGCCCTCGCGCAGGTCGTCAAGCCGCGTGCCGAGCTCGGTCGCGTTGCGCATGCTGACGATCTCGTCGGAGAGCAGGCGGAACGTGTTCTCCATGAGGTCCATCTGGCCGCGCGCCGTCTGCAGGCTGCGGCGCAGCTCTTTGTAGCGGTCCTTGCGCTGCAGCAGCACCGCCAGGTTCTTCTGCGCCACCGTGCGCCGCTCGTCGCCGTGCGGCAGCTTCTCGCACTGCAGGTCGTAGCGGCGGATGTCGGCCTCGAGCTCGGCGAGGTTGAACTGCTCCAGGTACGCCTCGTAGCGCGCGCTGAGCGTCGCCAGATCGAGGAAGTCGTCGACCAGATCGTCCAGCTTGGTCAGGTCGGCGCTGAGCAGGTCCACGGTGAAGCTGGGGTTATCGCGCGCCATGTTCTGGATCCGCCCCTGCAGCTCGCGCAGGGCCAGCGCGCGGAACTTCTCACCGTCGGGCAGCGAGTTGAACTTCTGCATCTGTCGGCTCTTGCGCTCGGCCGACAGCTCGCTCTCCCACACCTTATCGAACCACAGCTTGCGCAGAAGGCGCGAGTCGGGCGCGAACAGCATCCACAGCGCCTCGCCGGCCGCCGCGCACATCGCCAGCCACCAGTGCCCGGTCACCGCCGCCGCCGCCCCCGCCCCGGCGATCAGCGACAGGTTGTAGGGGTTGAAGAAGGCGTACTTGGTGTAGGGCGGCTGGGCCTTTTTGCGCACCACGAGGCTGTTTTCGCGGGTGTTCTTCACTGCTTGTACAGCAGCGTCAGGAGCTGCTCCTCGCACCGGCGGAACTCGGGGCTGGCCTTGACCGCCAGCGAGCGATCCTCGAACGTCGGGATGTCGACCCGGTGCAGGATCTGGGCGGGGCGCTGCGACAGGATGTAGACCGTGTCGGCCAGGTACACCGCCTCGGCCACGTCGTGGGTGACGAATAGGATGGTGTTGTCCTCGCGGTGCGAGATGTCGATCAGCATCCCCTGCATCTCCCACCGCGTCTGCGGGTCGAGCGCCCCGAACGGCTCGTCCATGAGCAGGAGCTTGGGCTTGTTGATGAGGGTGCGCGCGATGGCCACCCGCTGCTTCATGCCGCCCGACAGCTCTTTGGGGTACTTGCCGGCGAACTGCGAGAGGCCCACCGCCTTGAGGATCTTGTGCGCCGCGGCGGCGCGCTCGGCCTCGGGGACGCCGCGCAGGCGCAGCCCGTATTCGACGTTCTTCTGCACGGTGAGCCACGAGAACGAGGTGTACTGCTGGAACACCATGCCGCGATCGCGGCCCGGCCCGTCGACCAGCACCCCCTCGACCAGCACCTCGCCGCGGGTCGGCGGGAACAGGCCGGCCACCGCCTTGAGGATGGTCGACTTGCCGCACCCCGAGGGGCCGAGGAACACCACCAGCTCGCCGATGTGGGG
>DAOMZC010000273.1:0-7677 GCA_035437965.1 Pseudomonadota bacterium | reverse complement strand
GACCGCGGACGGCCAGGTGCAGCGCCTGACGACCACGGCGCCGCTGCTGCCGGCGGCCGCCCTGGGCGTCGGCCGGATCGGCCGGCTGAGCGCGCTGAGCGTCGGGTCGACGGTGCGGCTGTACTACCTGGTCGACGACCAGCACGCCCACTTCGCGCAGCTCGATGCCGGGGCGCTGGCGCGCCGCGCCGCCGGTGACTCGGGCGCGATCGACTTCCAGGTCAGCGCGCCGGTCCTGTGGGCGGCCGACTTCCTGGTCAAGCAGACCGCGGTGGTGAAGGTCCCGGCCGAGCGGCTCGCGGGGCTGTGGGTCCGCCGGGTGACCACGCCAGCCGGCCGCGACCGCTTCGATCTGTACGCGGTGGCCTCGGCGATGACCAAGTCGGTGGTGGTCTCGGCGGCGTCGTACAGCGGCGGCGCCATCGGCAGCACCAGCGAGCGCTTCCTGCCCGTCGAGTCGCCGGCCCTGGCCAGTGTGAGCGAGGGTACCCCGAGCAGCCCGGCGATGATCGTCTACCAGGGCCAGCCGCTGATGCTCCTCGGGCTGCGCACGGTGCAGACGGGCATCGCCGTGGCCATCCCGCCGTCCTAGCGCATGCCCGGGAAGCTGGACTGCGGTTGGACTGCGGGAGCGCTTGCGCGCAGCGGCCTTAACAGGCTGAGGCAAATCGTAGCAAGCGGCCCGAGGTCGGGTTCGGCTGCGCGGAGCAGCCTCGGGGCCGTGAGCACGGCCGGACGCGAAATCGGGCGCGTAGTAGACCGCATGCCCGGTGCGAACCCCGGTGCATGGAAGTGGACCGGCCAATTCTGGTCGCGACTTTTCCTCGTCGGAGAGCGGTCGACTTCCATAGCAGCTTTGCCACAGCCTGCTAAGACCCGGTGCGCGGGCGCAGCCGGGCTCGGGTCGCGCAGCGGGCGCTGAAGCATGCCTGCCGTCGCGCGCGGTCTGGACGCGGTGCTCGCGATCCTGCACGACGGGGTCGGCGCCGCCTATCCCGCCGCCGCCCTGTCGTGCGGCCGGGGCCGGGTCGAGCTCGCCGCGAGCGTCGGGTCGGCCGCGACGACGACGTGGTTTGACCTCGCCTCGCTGACCAAGGCGCTGGGCACGAGCGTGCTGGCGATGCGCCTGCACGCCGCCGGCAAGCTCGAGCTCGATGAGGTGGTGCCGCTCGGCGATGGACCGCCGGTCCGGCTGTGGCAGCTGCTGGCCCACTGCAGCGGCCTGCCGCCGGGTCCGCCGCCGCTGTGGGCCGCGCAGCAGGGGCTCTTGGCGGCTCCCTCGGAGGTTGGCCGTCGGGCGGTGGTGGCGATGGCGCTGGCCGCCCCGCGCGGCGCGGCGGCGCAGCGGTCGGTGTATAGCGACCTCGGGTTCATCGTCCTCGGTGCGCTGCTGGAGCACCGGGCCCAGGCGCGCCTTGACGAGCAGCTGCGACCGCTCACCGAGGCGCTGGGTGCCGAGCTGGCGTTCCGGCCGCTGGATCGGCCGGTCCCCGCGCTTGCCGCGTCCTGCGCGCCGACCCGGCGTGAGGCTCCCGACCGCGAGCTTCTCGTTGGGCAGGTGCACGACGACAACGCGCGCGCCATGCTCGGGGTGGCCGGGCACGCCGGGCTGTTCGGCACCGCCGCCGGGGTCCACCGCCTGGCCGCCGCGCTGCTCGACGCCTATTGGGACGCCGACACGCCGGCGCAGCGCGCCCTGGGTCTGCCGAGCGCCACCGTACGCCGCTTCTTCGCCACGGTCAGCCACCCCGGGCTGCACACGACCTGGGGCCTGGGCTGGGACCACCCCGAGCCGCCGCCCGCCGGCTCGTCGGCGGGGAGCCGCTGGCCGCGCACCGGCGTCGGGCACCTGGGCTTCACCGGCTGCTCGCTGTGGCTCGATCTTGCGGCGCGCGGTGTGGCGGTGCTGCTGTCCAACCGGGTCTGCGTGCGAACGACGGCCAGCGCCGCCGCGACCAAGGAGTGCCTGCGGACCCTGCGCCCGGCGCTGCACGACGCAATCCAGCGCGCCTGGGACGACCGCTGAGGTGCGCCGCCGCGCTCGCGGATCTATTATTTCGTTCCACTTTCCTACTTTTCAAAGGAGTGCTCGCCATGAAGCTCTATTTCGCCCCCGGTGCCTGCTCGCTGTCGCCCCACATCGTGCTGCACGAAGCCGCACTCTCGTTCGAGATCGAGCAGGTCAACCTCGGCACCAAGAAGACCAAGAGCGGCGGCGACTTCCGCGAGATAAACCCCAAGGGGTACGTGCCGGCGCTGCAGCTCGACGACGGGGAGGTGCTCACCGAGGGGCCGGCGATCGTCCAGTACGTCGCCGATCGCAAGCCCGAGTCGAGCCTGGCGCCCGCCGCCGGCACCCTGGCGCGCTACCGCCTGCAAGAGTGGCTCAACTACATCTCGACCGAGCTGCACAAGTCCTTCAGCCCGCTGTTCAACCCCAAGCACCCCGCGGACCTCAAGCAGCAGGTAAAGGACGGGCTGGCCGGCAAGTTCGACTACGTCAGCCGGCGCCTGGGCGACCAGCCCTACCTCCTGGGCCAGTCGTTCTCCGTCGCTGACGCCTACCTGTTCACCGTCCTTCGGTGGACCAAGTACGTCGACATCGATCTGGCCCGCTGGCCGGTCCTCACCGCCTACTCGGCCCGCATCGCCGAGCGCCCCGCCGTCCGCGCCGCCCTCGCCGCCGAGGGCCTGTAGGCCCCAGCCGCCGCGCGGCCACTGATCACGATTTCCCGCCGACTAGAAGGACCCGGGCAGCGCAACCTGCTGCTCGGGAGCGCGACCAGGCTGTACTTAGCCGACGACCGGCAGGTGACGGACCGGCGCCGCCGGCGGCGGGCTGAGCGACGCAGCCGTCTGGGCGTAGCGGGCACGGCCGGCGGCGCTGAGCGCGCCGACGAGCGAGTGCTTGTGGGCACGGGTGATGGTGACCTCGACGGTCTCGCCGATCGGGGCGGCGAGGGCGGGGAACTCGACGTGGACGACCTCGTTGCGCTCGCTGCGGCCGTGGTAGATGTCGCCGGTGGGGGTCTCGCCGCGGGCGGCGCGCTTGCTGCGCCCTTCGATGAGCACCTGGGTCGCGCTGCCGACGAGGCTGCGCAGGTAGGCGGTGCCCTGCTCCTCGACGACCTCGATCAGGCGCAAGAGGCGCTCGGCCTTGACCTCCTCGGGGACGTCGTCGACAAGGCGGCGCGCCGGGGTGTGCGGGCGCACCGAGTACTTGTAGGTAAAGGCGGTGGTGAAGCCGGCCTCACGCACGAGCGACAAGGTGGCGAGGAAGTCCTCCTCGGTCTCGCCGGGGAAGCCGACGATGAGGTCGGTCGACAGGGTGAGCCCCGGGCGGGCGGCGCGCAGCCGCTCGGCGCGCCGCAGGAACTCTTCGCGCGTGTAGCGGCGGATCATGCGCTTGAGGACGCGGTTACTGCCCGACTGGACCGGCAGGTGGACGTGGCGGCACAGCACCGGCAGCTCGGCGTGGGCGGCGCACAGCGACTCGGTGGCGTGGCGGGGATGGGGGCTGGTGTAGCGCAGGCGGTGGAGGCCGGGGACCTCGGCGGCGAGGCGCCGCAGCAAGAACGGGAACTGGCTCTCGTCGGGGTCGTCGCTGACCGGGGGCGGCAGCGCCGGATCGCGGTAGCTGTCGACGGTCTGGCCGAGGAGCAGGATCTCGCGCGCCCCGGCGGCGACCCAGCGCTGCACCTCGGCGACGATGTCGTCGGCCGGCCGGTAGCGCTCGGGGCCGCGGGTGTAGGGGACGACGCAGAACGAGCAGCGCTCGTCGCAGCCCTTCATGGTCGTGACGTAGGCGCTGATCGGCGCCTGACCCGGGCGCGGCGCGGCGGCGAGGAAGCGCGGCGCCTCGACATCGAACACGGTGCGCGACAGCGGCGGCGCGCCGCCGAGCTGGTCGCCGAGCAGCGCCGGCAGCTCGGGGATGTTGTCGGGGCCGATGACCAGGTCGATCGCCGGCATCTCTTTTAGCAGGCGCTCCCCCTCCTGCTGGGCGACGCAGCCCGCCACCGCGATGAGCAGCGACGGGCGGGCCCGCTTGACCGGCCGCAGCTTGTCGACCTCGATGCGCAGCTTGTTCTCGGCGGTCTCGCGCACGCTGCAGGTGTTGAAGACCACCAGGTCCGCCGCCGCGACGCTCGGCGCCGCGGTCCAGCCGTGCGCGACGAGCACGTCCTGCATCCGGTCGGAGTCATGGACGTTCATCTGGCAGCCGAAGGTGTGGACGAAGAACCGGCCCGACATCGCGCGCTTTCCTTTCCTAAAGAGCCAGAGCCTACAGCAGCGCCCCAGCTTCAGGGAGGAGAGAAAAGCGGCGAGCGTCGCTAGCGAGTGACGACGTAGTCTTTCTTGATAAGCTCGATGAGCGCCACGGCGGCATCGGCATCGGAGAGCTTGCTGCGATCGAGCACCGCCTGCAGGTTGCCGCCGTTTAGCACGATCTGGAAGATCTCCAGCTGCTCCGGCTTGAGCGCGGTCAGCGGCGCGGTCAGCGGCTGCGGGATGGTGAGCTGGGCGGTGCGCGCCGGCAGGTCGTCCTCGACGCGCTTGAACTCGTCGAGCAGGCGCATGCCCTCCATGAGCAGGCCCTCGGTCGAGTCCTTGACCTCGTCGAGGAACGTCTTCTCCTCGGCCGAGTCGAGCTCGAAGGTCCCGCGGTCCCAGGTGAGCAGCCGGTAGGCCGCCTTGCGCGGGTTCATGTCGTAGCTGTCGTCGACGGTCGCGTAGTAGATCTGGCCCTTGCGGAGGAAGATCTGGCCGTTGCCGGTCGGCCCGCGCAGCGACAGCACGCCGGTGCGCTTGGAGGTCGACAGGAGCTGGAGCAGATCGGGCAGCGGGATCTCCTCGATGCTCCCCGACATCGCCCGGCTCGTCGAGGTCGTCTTCATCGACGACTGCTGGCCGCGCTTTTCGAGCTGATTCTTCGCCTCGGCCTCGCTGACCTGGCTCGCCGGATCGACGGAGACGAGCTTGATGATCGAGGTGCCGATCAGGATGCGATCCCCCTCTTTGAGGCGCGCCTTCTTGATCTTCTCGCCGTTGACGAAGGTGCCGTTGGTCGAGCCGACATCGGCAATGCTGATCTCGTCGCCAGACAGGCCGATGCTGGCGTGGCGGCGGGAGACCATGTCCTCGATGAGCACCATGTCGAGCTCACTCGAACGGCCGATGACAATCTCGCGGCCCTTGACCAGAGGGAACTCGCCACCCTGGTACTTGCCCGAGATGAACCGCAGCGCGTAGCTAGGATTCGTCGGTGGCACCTTAAATCTTCTCCAGCGGGATGCCGCTCAGTATCGCTCTAGGGGTTTTACGCGTCCGGTCGTCTGCAGCTGTTTGCCGACACTGTATCGACGGGTTCTGTCACCGATCCGGGGTTCCCGATAGCGCGGTAGTCCGCCCGACACCGAGCGGCCTCCCCTCGCAAGGGTGCGTGTATACACAGGGCAGTATAACACAGGGGGTCGGCTATTTGACCTGGATAACCAACTGAACTGTGCTCACATTGTCGGCCGCATCGCCCGCCCGCACGAGGGCCAGGTGGCTTCCGGATGTAAGGCGCGGCGGCCGGACCTGGAAGTCCTCGCTTGCGTCGTCAAGGACACCGTCGCGCGGGGCGATCGGGAAGAAGTCGCCGCCATCTATCGAGTAGCTGAGCTCGACGATCGGCGAGACCGCATCGGTCGCCTGGCCGGACAGGGTCTGGGTCGCCGGGTTCCAGCGCACCTCGCGCAGCTCCGGGCGGCGGTTGTCGATGAGGAACGGGGACGAGACGAGCTCGCTCGTCTGGACGAGCTCGGGGGGGTTACTGCGCTCGTCGCTGACCACGACCTTCAGCTCGTAGAGTCCGTCGCCCACGGTGTCGGTGTTCCAGTCAAGCTCGGCGCGCGTGAGCGGCTCGGGGCCGGAGATGCGCAGCCAGCCGGCGTCGGCCTCGCCAGCGACCGCGGCGGCGCTTGCGCCGGTGGGCGGCCTCGTGGCGGCGATGGCCGCGGCCGGGCCGGCAGCCCTTGCCCCGTCGGGGGCAGCCGGGCGGATGTAGACCCGGTAGCTCAGGTCGTCCTCGTCGGGGTTTTCGAGCTTCCAGCGGAGCTTTATCACCGGGCTCCGCGGGCGCAGGAGGCTCGTCGGCTTGATGCCGCGGGCGACCCGGCCGCTCGGGTCCTCGCCGATCAGGATGTCGGTGACGCGGGCGCGCTGGTTTACCGGCTGGTAGTGGACGGTGAAGTCGCTCAGCACCGCGCGGTCGGCGAACAGGAAGCGGGCCTGCAGGTAGCGCCCGGGCGGCGAGGCGATCTTGCCGAGCTGCTCAAAAGTGATGGGAGCGGGCGAGCGGGCGGGGGCGCGCAGCGGCTGCCAGGGGCTCCAGGTGGCGTCGGGCTTGCCGAGGTTGCCGGTGCGGGTCTCGACGCGCAGCTCGCCCTGGCCGAGGTAGCGCAGGGTGCCCCAGTGGGCCGCGGCCTGGGCGTCGATGACGCGGCTCTGGTAGCTCGGGTCCTTGGGCGGCCCCTCACCGAGCTTATACAGGGCGGCGCTGTTGCCGGTGCCGACGAAGCGCTCGCCCCCGGACAGCGGCAGGCTGAGCGCCAGCACGTCGCTCTCTTTGAGCTCCAAGAGGGTCAGCACCGTGCGATCGGGCTTCACCTCGTAGACCCGCCCGCGCCCCCCGGGGGCCGAGGCGGCGGCGTAGAGGTTGCCCGCCGCGTCCAGGTGCAGCGCGTTGTAAAAACCGTCGACCACCGCGTGCAGCTGCTCGACGCGGCCGGCCTCGTCGATGCGGAACAGCGCCCCCTTGCCCTTCTTCTCGACCAGGCTCGTGGTCGTCGGGGCGCTCGGGGGAGTCGGTGGGGTCGGCTTGACGCCGGGCGCCGAGCCGGCGGCGGGCGCGCTCAGCTTGACCCCGTGGCCGCCGGTCTCGCCGCGCTGCATGTCGTTCACGGCGACGTAGACCAGGCCGGCGCGGGCGACGATGGCGCGCACCTCGTTGCCGGCGAAATCGTGCACCGCGCGCGCCACCGGCTCGCGGCCCTCGCGCGGCGGCTCGACGCGATAGAGCACCGCGTCGTCGGCGGTGCCGATGTACAGGGCGCCGTCGTCGGCGCGGGCGAGCGCCAGGAACTGCTTGGCACCGGTGTCGAGCAGCTTGCGCGCCCGCCCCTTGCTCTGCTCGGCGCGGCCCGGCCCCGCGTCCTTGTCCGCGATCGCCCACAGCCGCCCCGGACCCGTCGCCACGTAGGTCACTCCGCCCTCGCGCAGGAGGCCCCAGACGTGGTCCGCCTCGAGCTGCGCCCACAGCTGGACGCGGCCATCGGGGCCGACATCGAACACCCGCCCGTCCTGCGCCGTGGCGGCCAGCACGTGCCCCGGCTGCCCCTCGAGCAGGCACAGCGCCGTCACCCACGTCCCGGCGGCCAAGGCGGCGTGCTTGCGCAGCTGGCCCTGCTTGTAGGTGTGCACCGCCGCGGTCTCGCCGCCGGTGCCGACGTACACGGTCCCGTCGGGAGCGGCGACCAGCGAGCGCACGCTGTCATCGCTGGCGGCGGGCAGGCTCAGGCGGGTGGTGGCGACCCCGACGCGCACCTCCCCCTGCGAAGTGAGCAGCACGCCGCTCTCCTGCCCTTCGGCGAGCTCCTGGTACGAGGTGACGCGCACCGAGCGCGCCGGGCC
>DAOMZC010000272.1:0-7677 GCA_035437965.1 Pseudomonadota bacterium | reverse complement strand
GCCGACCCGGTGACGGCTGAATGTATCTGTATTGAACTCGGCTGCCGCGTTGAAGCTGTGGACGAAGATCCGAAAGTGATTGGCGAACACAGGGGAGTGCGCCTTTACGTCGACCGTCCAGTCCTGCTGGCCCCTGTTGCTGTTGGCGGTCGTACTGCGCCCGAAAGAGAATTCCTGTTCGAGCTGCGGACCTCTGTAGGCCCGCAGCTGCTGGGCGATGCGCTGGACGGTGCGGTTCTCCGGGTAGTGCTTGGTCAGGTCCTTCAGCCGCGCGCCGGCGATGCCCGGCTCGTCCAGGGCCAGCGCGGTCTCGGCGATCCCGGCGGCGGCAGAGATGCTTGCGGGGTCGTCGACCAGCACGCTGGCATACTGCTCCTGCGCTCGGCGCGGCTGATCCCGCTGCAGCAGCAGGTCGGCGAGCGCCAGCCGGGCCGCATTACTGAACGGGGCCTGGCGGAGCATCTCATCCACCATGCGCTGGGCCTCATTCAGCGCGTCGGCGTAGAGGCGGACGTGCACGGCGTCGCCGCGCACCTGCTCATAGATCTCGTTGTCCCGCTCGACGCCGCGGAGCCCGCGGTGCAAAAGCGGCGGGACCTCCTTGACCAGCTGATCGATCAGGCGCCGCGCCGCGGTGAAGTCGTTGGCGTCGGAATAGGCGCTGAAGAGGCCCCGCTGCCACTCGACGTTGACGTAGTCGCCGCGACGCCGGCTCTCGGCCAGCGCCTGCAGGTACAGATCCCGCGCTTGCTTTGGCTTATGCTGATACAGGTACGCATCGGCCACCGCGACCAGCGCATAGGGCGGAATCGGCACCCGCCGGCGCTGCAGCTCCTGGTAGAGCGCCAGGACCTCCTCCATCTTCACCCGATCGCGCAGCGCTACCAGCCGATCGAAATCGGTACGCCGGCCCGATGGGGTTTCGAGCGCGCCCGCGCGGACGTGCTGCGCGCGAACCTCGGCGAGTCGGGCCAGCGCGCGATCCGTAGCCTGGAACCGCTGTGCGCCGATGCCCTCCCGGGCCTCCAGGGTGCCCCAGTTGACGCTGCGACCGGCCTGGCCCTGCTGCAGGTCCAGAAGCTCCGCTGGAGTGAACGACTTGGCGTTCTGCGCCGCGTATTGCGCCGCCAGCTGGGGCGCCCCCATGCGCAGGCTCGCCCACACCCGACCCCGCGCCGCGTCGCGATCATCCGGTGCCAGCTGCAGGATGTCATGGAACGTCGCCGCCGCCGCCACGAAGTCTTTGCGGAGCTGGTGCAGGGCCGCCAGCGCGCGAAGGAGCGGCAGTCTGGCAGCTCCCCTGGCCCGCTCCAAGGACTGCGTCAAGAGCGCTTGCGCCGGTGCCAGCTGCCCCTTTTCGATCAGCGTCCACGCCTGCCGCGCGGCGCTCTCAGGCTCCAGCTCCGTCACTCCCTTTGCCGGTACGGGCTGCGCCTGCGCCAGCACTACGTCCAGGAGCACAAGCTGCGTGCACAAGATCGCAGAGGAGTAGTTCATACATAGTTTACGGAACATGAGCCGCGCTCCTATACCGACGAAATACAGACAGCTACAGCAGTAACCGTCTGCGCAATAACCACTCCCTAAATCCAGGGTGGTCCTGCGTTCAGCTGAGTTTGCACGAACCAGACCACGGCCGGGCTGGCCCGCGGCGCGGCGAAGCCGGTCTGGGATGGACAAAAGGAATCCTAATGGAAGACCCCTTTTAGCCACTTTTCGGAAGGCTCGATGCCCGGGCGCGCGCCGAGTCAGCTACCGGATTTTTACTGGTCGGCTGGGCCAAATGTTGAGGGAGCTTAATAGCTCAGTGGGCCGCCGAAGCCCAGGTATTCTCCCTGGTTTGCCCCGCTGGAGCAGGCCAACCAGGCCTGCGGCTAAAGAGCTCAAGGCCGGCAAGGCGGCCAACTAGCCATACAGAGCACGGCGGCGGTGACGGCTAATACCTGGACAGGAACGCCGTGATGGCGTCGCGGTTGCGGGATAAGGCGGCCTCGCAGGTCACGGACGCGGCCAGTCCGTCG
Source organism: Pseudomonadota bacterium (assembly GCA_035437965.1). Classification (GTDB taxonomy): domain Bacteria; phylum Myxococcota_A; class Polyangia; order Palsa-1104; family JAEUJZ01; genus CALFML01. Next base: position 5,656 of record DAOMZC010000272.1, on the reverse strand, counting down.
GCGAGCGCCTGCGCCGCGCCGGCGTGCTTGCTGGCGCGCGGCGTCAGGAAGGACTCGATCTGACGCCGGTGCGCAGAGTCGCAGAACGCCGCCGGCACGCCGCTGAACAGCTGCAGGCTCTCATCATCGCGCATGCGCGCCACGAGCTCGTCGAAGTGCTGCTGCAGGAACGCCCAGGTGGCCTCGCGCGTCTCCCGCGCGGACAGCGACCGGTGCACGATCCCCAGCACGTCGCGCAGGTCGAACTCCTTCCCGGCCACGAGCGCCAGCGCCCGCTGGTTCAGCTGCGTGTCGATAAACGCTCCCAAGGTGCCGAGCAGCAGCGTGCGCTCGCGCCGATCCGCGGTCTGCCGGGCCGCCGCCAGGAGCTGCGCGAAAAACTTGTCGTCGCCGCCGCGCGTCGCCAGGCTCAGCACCGGCACGACCATATCCGGGGCGACGGAGCGGCGATCCATAAGCCAGCCGCTGGCCCGCGCCTGCGCCTGCGCGATGACCGCCTTATCACCGGCAAACCGCACCATCATGCCGAGCAGCATCGGCCGCACGTTGGTCATCTCGGGGTCTTCTTCCTTGCTCGGAGCCCATCCGATAAGGCGCGCGCGCTCACCGAGCAGCCGGCTCACGGCCCGGCCGAACGCCGCGTGCTGGGCGTCGCTGAGCTCCCGCGGGTGCAGCTCCCACAGCAGGCTCACACCCTGTCTGTAGACGCGCAGATCCGCGTCGGCAAGAAGCACCGGCAACAGGTCGAGCGCGGCGCCGAGCGGCAGCGTGCCTTGCGACGCCTCGGCGGCGACGTCGGCGGCGAGCTGGGCGCGCTCGCGCGTCGTCAGCGCGGTCGGAAACGCCGCGCGCAGCGCCGTGAGCGTCGGCACATCGAGCCGGCTGTGGTAGTAGCCGGCGCCGTCTTCGTTGAGCAGCAGCCAGCGTGGACAGGTGGGCAGGGACACTTCTTTGACCGGCGCATCGAGCAGCACGCAGCTGCGCCCGCCGTCCCACTTCATGCACACGGGCAGGTGCCAGACCTGAGCGGAGGGCTGCTCCCCGGCGGTGAAAAAGCGCTTCTGGGTCAGTGTGATCCGCGCCTGGCCGCCCTCGCAGCGCTGCGCCGCCGCGACGATCGGCACGCCCGGCTGCTCGACCAGCGACTGCATCACTGAAGCCGCCTCGGCGCCGAGCTCGGTGCGCAAGGCGGCGAAGAAGTCGTTGGCATCGGCGTTGCCCCAGGCGTGCGCGCTCAGGTACTTGCGGATGGCCTGCAGGAACCGCGGCTCGCCCACCCAGTGCTCGATCATGTGCAGGACCGCCTGGCCCTTGGCGTACGTGATCTCGTTGTCGAACGAGCTCTGGATCGCGTCGGCCGTCTCCACCGGGAGCCGGATCTTCTGCACCGTCGGCTGGCCGTCGGCCGCCATCGCCCGCTGCATCCCGCCGACATCCCGTCCGAGTGAGAACTTCCACCCCGGCTCCAGCGCGTCGGTAACCCTGCCATCCGCCCACGAGCCGAGCGACTCGTTGAGCCACACGTCGTTCCAAAAGCTGCAGGTGACGTAGTCGCCGAACCAGTAGTGGGCCAGCTCGTGGATGGTGATGTTGGCGTAGGACAGCTGGCGCTGCAGCCCTTCCTCGGCTGGCTTGATCAGCGCCAGCGGCTGGCCGATGGCGACGATTCCGGGGTGCTCCATGGTGCCCCAGTAGCGCGGCACCACGGCGACATCGAGCTTGTCGTAGGGGAAGGGCATGGCGAAGAACTTCTCGAGCTCTTCGACGATGCGCGGGGTCACGGCGCGGGCATAGCGGGTCTCGGCGCCGCGGCCGCGCGGCACGATGAAGCGGATGGGAGTCTGCCCGCGACCCGCCCGCCCGCCGTCGATGAGCTCGAAGGGGCCGACCACCAGCGCCACCAGATAGCTCGGCAGCGGCCTGGACTCTTGCATCGTCACCGCCTTCATGCCATCGGGCTCGGGGCGCTCCGCCGCGACCTTGGCGTTGGCCAGGGCGACGTGGTGCTGCTTGACGTGCAGGGTCAGCTGCCACGGCACCTTGAAGGCCGGCTCGTCGAAGCAAGGGAAGGCGCGGCGGGCGTCGATCGGCTCGAAGAACGTGTAGGCGTAGCTGTCGTCGGGGCCGGGGCCTTCGCTGACGCGGTACAGGCCGCGGCTGCGGTCGGCATCGAGCTTGCCGCTGAAGCGTACGAACAGCTGCGCCGCGCCCTTGCCGACGGGGCGCGGGACGCTGAAGCCGACGTAGCCGGGTCCGCCGGGCACCACCGTGGCTGCCTGCACGTCGCGACCGGCGCGCAGCTCGCTGCCGTCTATCGTCAGCTCGGTGGCGTTGAGCCATATGAGCGAGGTCGGCGCGTCGAGCTGCAGGTCGATGGCGACGGTACCCGAGAACGTCGGCGCCGCCGGCACGATCTTCAGATCCAGGGCGTAGCGGGTCGGCCGCACCCCGGCGGGCAGGCGGAAGGTGGGCGGCGTCGGCTCTCTCGCGGCAGCACCGAGCAGAACCAAGGCGACCAGCACGAGGGGTCGAGCAAGGAGTGGTCTCATGGCGGGATAATACACAATCAGCGCAGGGCCTCGGCGAACTGCGAGAGCAGCCAGACGATAAGCACCCAGGGAAGCAGCAGCGCCCCCAGCAGGAACACTGCGGCACCGCCGACCGCCAGCCAATCGCCCAGGCGCGCTGGCCGCCCGCTGCCGCGCTCGCGCAGGAGCGCCAGATTGCGGGTGTTCGCCCGATAGAAGAAGTCCGCCAGATCACCTATCAGCGGCACCGCGCCAAGGAGCGCGTCGAGCCCCAGGTTGAGCAGCATGCGCGCGATCACCACCGCCCCGGTCTTGCGGCGGACGGCGACTACCACCAGGTACAGCCCGGCGACCGCGGTAAGGAGGTCGCCGAGCTCGGGGAGCAGCAGGCCGATGAGCGGGTCCAGATAGCGCCCGTCCAGCCAGCGGACGAGCGTGGCGGCGCGGACGAGATCGCGGTCTTCTTTGGGCGCGAGTTCCATTCAGTGCATGGTAGTACGACGAGCTCGCGGGACGCGGCGCATCTGCGTCACCGCTCTGCCTCATGAACGCGCTTTACTGCGGAGGGCTAAAATGCCAGGCTGCGCTTACCATGCCACATGTAAAGAAAACGCCAGCCATGTCACCGAAGTTCACACATGCTCTCTCGGGACCGGGTCTGACTTCAGCGCTGGTCCTGGGGTTCTGGGGACTCGTACTTTGGGGCGGCACTCCCACGGCGCAGGCGAGCAAGTGCCCTAATCTTGTCATCGTTTTGGACAAGTCGGGCTCGATGACTTCAGCTCCTTCCGGCGCTACTCCGCCACCGGGCGGCAGTAAGTGGGAGCTCGCCAAGGTCGCGCTCAAGGAGCTGCTCAAGACCCATGACGGCCAGCTCCCGGTCGGCATCGCGCTGTTCGCCAGCGACGCTGGCTGCGGCGCCGCCCGGCTCGACATCGCGCCCGACTACGGCACCGCGGACAAGATCGGAATGCTCCTCGACGGGCGTTCGCCGGACTCTTCGACCCCGACCTCCGAGTCCATCACCTCGATCGCCCGTGAGACTGCGCTCCACGATCCGTCCAGGGCGCAGTATATGCTGCTCCTCACCGATGGCGAACCAAACTGCGCCAGCGGTGAACCGACCACCACGGTGAACGCCATCGCCGCCGCGCAGATGCAGACCCCCCCGATCACGACTTTCGTAGTCGGGTTCGGGGTGCTGACTGCCGCAGCCTCGGCGGCCATGGATCGCATGGCAGAGGCCGGCGGCGCTCCTTCGATGGGAACCCCGCAAAAGTTCTATGCCGCCACTGACCTTACGACTCTCAAGGCGTCGCTGGAGAAGATCTTCTCGATAGTCGGGGGCGCTGGGGCGTGCGATGACAGCTGCTACGTCACCGGCTGCCCGCGCCTGACTGACCTGTGCATTCTGGGCACCTGCCGCCCCAACCCCTGCGCCGGGGTCTCCTGCCCGCTGAACCAGTACTGCTACACGGACGGCGTAACCCCCGGCACCTGCCTTCCGGCCTGCTCGACGCCGTGCGCCGCCGGAAAACGCTGTCGCGGCGGCGCCTGCGTGACCGACCCTTGCGGCGGCTTCTGCGGCCTTGCGGTCTGCGACCCGGGCAGCCACAAGTGCGTCCCCGACTCGCGCTGTACAGGAGTGGTCTGCAAAGGAACGAGCAGCTGCCTCGCCGGCACCTGCGCCGAGGACCCCTGCCACTTGATTACCTGCCCGATGGGCACCCGCTGCGTGCCCTGGGAAGGCACTTGTGAGTACGACGATGGCCGGCCGGTGGCCGACATGGCCGGTGGCATCGCCGACATGTCCAGCACCGATCTAGCTGGGTGGGTCCCGCCCGACTCTGGCGACGCCGCAAACCCCGACCTGAGCGACGGGGAAACTCTCCCACCGGTTGGCGGATGCAGCAGCGCACCCGGCTCATTACCGTCGGCTTCCTTATTTGCCATGTTCTTCATGGCAGGTACCTTCCTGCTGCTCCGCAGACGAAAGCGCGCGTAGCGTAGCCGGCCGGACGTAGGGCGGCTCAGCGGTCAGGCACTCCTATAAGACACAGCTCGCGGTTGGTGGGCCAATCCCGGCGCCGCAGGAGGGTCAGAACTTCTCGAAGGCCCGGATGCGTCCCTGCTCGTGGATGATGAGCAGGCGGGTGCCGTCGGCGACCAGCAGCTTGGGCTTGCTGAAGTCGGCCTTGGCCGCCGGGCCGTCGACGTTGCCGCTGCCGCGGGCGAAGCTTGGGAGGGTCTGCCCGGTCAGCGAGACCAGGGCCTTGGTCGTCACGTTCAAGTGGCGCAGGCCGGCGAAGTTGGGGCCTTGCAGGATGTACACGCCGTCGGCATCCGGGCTCAGCGCGGTAACGCTCGACACGCCTGCCTTCACGCCGACTCCGTCTTCGCTGCCGATCCCCTTGGCGGCGCCGATCACGGTGGTGAGACGCCGCGCCTCCAGATCCAGCGCCCGGATGGCCTCCCCATCGGCGATGTACAGCGTGCGCCCCGACAGCGCGAGGGCGCGGATGCCGATGAGCCGCGCCTGGTTGCCGACCCCGTCGACGAAGCCGCCCTTGCAGATGCGCTGCAGACCGAAGTCGCACTGCGCGTCGGGCTCCCCGACCAGGGTGGTCACCGCGCCGCTCGCAAGCGCGACCATGCGCACGCGCACGTAGTCGGCGACGTACAGGTTCTGGCCGTCGGTGGCGAGCGCCGTCGGGCGGGCAAACAGCGCCGCGTCCTTGGCGCCGTCCAGGTTGCCCCGGCGCTGGCAGTCGCCGGCCAGCGTCGCCGCAGTCCCGGCGTCCAGATCGAGGCTGCGAATGCAGGCTCCACCTTGCTCGGTGGCGAGCTGGATGATGTACAGCGTGCGGCCCACCGCGACCATCGGTCCGGGCTTGTAGAAGCGCGCCTCCGCGAGGCTGCCGTTGACGGTGCGGCCCTCGCGCTGCTTGCCGGCTGCGGTCGTGACCTCGCCGCTGGCCAGGGTGACGCGGCGGATGAGCGCGTTGCCAGAGTCGCCGACATAGAGCTCGCCGCCGATCAGCGCCGCGCCCTGCACCCCGTCGAACTGCGCCGCCGGCCCCACGCCATCCTTATAACCGGCGGCGTCCGGGGCCGGAAGCAGCGTGCTG
>DAOMZC010000271.1:0-7687 GCA_035437965.1 Pseudomonadota bacterium | reverse complement strand
CAGCTCGGCGTTCCACGCCGCCGGCGAGCTCCCCCGCGCCCACGCCGAGCTGCGCGCCACCCTGCAGCAGATTCAGCTGCGCGCCGACGACATCGTCGATCCCGCGTGGCGCCACAGCTACCTCTCCCGCAACGCTTATTGCGTCGCCGCGCAGGACCTGGCCCGCTACTGGGGGGTCGCCGCGGCGATCCGCAGCGCGTAGCGGCGAGCGGACGCGGCGACCTACAAGTTGAACTCGACGCCTTCTGCGCGCAGCTGCTCGCGCGCCGCGTAGCTGTCCCGGCAGGCCGGCAGCGACTCGTTAAGGAGCAGCGTCGCGCTGATCGCGCCGAGCACCGTGAAGACACTGAGCAGGGAGATGACCCCCGACAGGAAGCCCAGCACCGTCCAGCCGGCGAGCAGGACCGCCAGCAGCGCCGAGTAACCGATGGCCAGCCGCTGGGTGCGCGGCTCTACCCGGGCCACCCGGAACGCGACCACCGCGGTAATGGCGCCCAGGACCCCGAGCGCATAGAGCGCCTTGTCATAGGGGGGCCGCCACCGCATGAGCATGGTGCTCTGCAAGCCGAGCAGGACGAGCAGGCAGCTCTCGACGCCGAGCACCGTGGCCGCGGCGGTGAGCATGTCGGGACGGCGGGCGCGCAGGGTCGGATCCGTGGTCGAATCTGGGGCCGGCGCGGACAGGCGATCACTCGGGCTGGGTTCCATGGGGACGCTCCTTCTGTGAGGTGATTCCTAATATCACAGCGCCGAACCCTTCAACAAACGCCCGTGCCCGTGACCGCTCAGGCGTCATAGGTACGCTCGAAGATCTCGCCGTGGGCGCCGACGAAAGTGACGGTGAGCTCGCGCCGGGTCGGATCGGCGCGGAAGACGGTGTAATTCTTCTCGCCGATCACCCGATCGAACTGGCCGGAAGGGAGCGCGGGCGAGCGCGCGTCCGTGCCGCCCGGCCCCATGAGCACCTCGTGCATCCGGCGGCGCGCCCCCGTCGGACCGACTCCCCCCACCGAGCCAAAGTGCAGATCGCCCGACAGCCACCACACTCCTTTTAGGTCGCGGGCCTCGATGAAGTCCAGGATCTCCTCGCGCTGCGCGGGGTAGCCCTCCCACTTGTCCGCCTCGCCCGCCGCGGCGGCCGGGAAGTTCGAGATGGGAACCGAGGTGACGACGAACTTGAAGACCGCGGGCGAGTGCGCAAGGCGATCCTTCAGCCACGCCATCTGCGCCGGCGAGATGAACTGCGCGCGCGCCGACTCGCGAGTCGAGGGCTTGCGCTCGGAGCGCGCGTCCAGCACCAGTACCTCGAGCGTCTTGCCCCAGACCAGGCTGCGCCAGATGCGGTCGGGCGCGGCCGGACTCCGCCGCAGCGCGCGGTGCTCGAAGAATGCGCGCCGCGCCGCGTCGAGGCGTGCCGCAGGGAAGGTCTCGGGATTCCAGTTGTTGAGGATCTCGTGATCGTCCCAGGTGAGCACCATGCCGGTCGAGCCGTGCAGCGCGCTCATGCCGCTTGCGCCCCAGGCGGTGGCGTACTTGGCGCGATACTGCGCCAGCGTTGTGGCATCGGTTCCCGAGTCGGTGGAGACGTGGTCGCCGCCGTGGATGAAAAAGTCCGCCTTGCGCCGCGCGGCGTCGGCTAATAGCGGGTACGGCGCGCTCACCTGGTGCGTACACGAGGTCCCGGCGAAGGTCACGATCTCGCGCGCGGTGGGCGCAAGCGCGGCGCGCACATAGCCAAAGGGTCCGCGCGCCACCGGCCGGCCGCCGTCGCTGACGAAGAACGCGTAGCGGTAGCGCTTACCGCCCTCGAGCCCGCTGATGTCGACGTGCGCGAACCCGCCGTCGCCCTGCTCGGCAGCAGTCAGCGCGCGCGAGGCAACGGCCATGCCGTCCGTGCCGTGCTCTGCCTCGATCTGTACCCCGAGGGTGCCGCTGCCGCTGTACTTGGTCCACAGCATGGCCCGCGTATCCGTCGCGTCACCGGCCATTACGCCGTAAGGGAATTCCCCGGCACGAACCGGAAGGGAGTCAAGCTCGATGCCGGGCAGCGCCGAGGCCCGCAGTCCCTCGCCGTCCTCCCGGGGGACAAGTCCAGAGCCGCCCTCTTCAGAGTCCGGGCCGCCGCCAAACGGATCGCTGCAGGCGCCGACAGCGAGGGCAGCGGAGATTTGCAGGAAGCTTCGTCGTGTCGTTTTTGCCATGAGGAGGCGCAATATACATCGCGCGGCGCCAAGCAACGTGTTTTACCGCACACCGCCGCGGAGGCTTACAGCTGGGTTCCTGTCTACCTTTGTCGGTAGCCTCACAATCCTGCCGCCCATCGGCCCCAGCGGCAAAAGCCCGCCTCGCCGGGCGGCGGCTTGTCGGGCCCACCCTCCCCTCTTTACACTCGGCGCAATCCTTAGTAATATAGCCAGCCAAGATGCTGGGGTTCCATGGCCGCTCGGATTAAGGGTGCATCACTTATCAATACTATCGGCATCCTGCGCGAAGTATTGGGTGTTGCCCGCTTCCAGGAAATCGTCGCCCTCTGCCCACCGGGGACTCAGAACCTCATCCGGCGCACGCTGATTGCCGTGGAGTGGGTGGCCCTCGACCAGTGGGCGCCGTTCATGCAGACGATTTTCGAGTACATCTGCCGCAAAGACGAGCACCAGTTCCGCCGCCTCATGCGCGCGGTCTGCAAGCGGGACTTCAGCACTCTGTACCGCAGCTACATCGCCCAGTCCTCGCCGCAGGCCGTCCTGGAGAAATCCTCGACCATCTGGTCGTCCTATTTCGACAGCGGCAGCCTGACCCTGGCTCCCGAGAGCGCCGATCACGACCCGCAGCAGCCGGTCTTGCAGATGCGAGGTCTCGAGACGGAATTTACCGTGTATGCGATGACGATGCACGCGTACCTGGAACAACTAATGATCATGACCGGGGCGCAGCGCTGCACGATCCGCCGTGCTCGCGAGAGGCTGGATGATGGGAAGCTCGCATGTGACTACATCATCAATCTGGGTACTTGACCACGAGTCCCGCCCAAGCTGGACACGTGGCGTCCGATGACTCTAGCGCACCCCAGAGGATATTGTACGGAAGTTGAGGGGGGGGAATAAGAACCCGACTTGCATGCGGCAATCAGGCTCCAAATCGGCGGCCTTGTACTGTATGATAGAGGTAGACCTGACTGGGTCGGTGGCAGGGGGGGGTGTGGGCATGGGCATGGGCTCGTCATCGGCCGTCTGGGCGGCAAGGAAGAGCGGGCGATGAGTTCGCACCTGACGACTGTCGATCGAAGCTACCTGCTTCATGAGCAACTCGGAGAGGGGGGCATGGGCACGGTATACCGTGCGACTCAGCTCACCAACCGTCAGACCGTTGCCCTAAAGCTCGTTCCTCTCCACGAGGCTGGCTCCGCCGGCGCTACCGAACCCGACGTATACCTCCGTATGGCGCTGGCGCGGGAGTTCCAGACTCTGGCCTCGCTTCACCACCCCAACGTCATCCGCGTCCAGAACTACGGCTTTGATGATCTACACGGCCCATACTATACGATGGAGCTGCTGCGCGGCGCGCGCAATATCGTCGAGGCAGGCCAGGGTCAGCCAGAGTCGGTCCAGGTGCGCCTCATCGCCAACCTGCTGCGCGCGCTCGCTTACATCCACCGCCGCGGCGTCCTTCACCGCGATGTCAAACCAGGAAACGTGCTGGTGGTAGAGGGCGAGGCCAAGCTCCTCGACTTCGGACTGGCGATCGGCGTCACCCAGGAGGCTGACTTTACCGGCAGCCTGGACCACATGGCGCCTGAGCTCCTTGCCGGCAACCCGCCTAGCGTGGCATCCGACCTGTATGCCGTAGGAATCGTATTCCATCAGATGCTCAGCGGCGCACTGCCCGGGGGGCAGGTGAGCAGCAAGCTGGTGCCGGCTCCCGAGCAGCTATCCGAGGGTCGCGGGCTCGACGGACTGGAACCGCCCGCGGGACCCCAGCCGAGCACCACCCAGGAGCGGCTCTCGCTGATGGAGATGCTCGACCGCCTGGATCTGCACGATGAGCCGCAAAACGAGCTGGCGACCGAGCTGCAGGGGCCGCTGGGCGATATCGTGCGCAAGCTGCTCAAGTACCGGCCCGAGGAGCGCTACCAGGATGCCGAGCACGTGCTGCTGGACCTGGCGGCGGCGGTCAGCTCGGAGCTGCCGATCGAGACCGCAGAGACTCGCGAGAGCTTCATCCGCGCCAATGACCTGGTCGGTCGGGAGGTCGAGCGCGAGCTGCTCCGGCAGGCTCTGGAGAGAGCCCGCGACAGAGCCGGCAGTACGTTTCTGGTGGGCGGCGAGAGCGGGGTTGGCAAGTCTCGCCTCATCGCCGAGCTGCGCACTCTGGCGCTGGTGCTCGGCTTCTGGGTCGCTGAAGGGCAGAGTGTTGCCGAAGGAGGCTTCTACTATCAGGAGTGGCAGCTGCTGGCGCGTGAACTCTGCTTCCGCACCAACCTGACCGACCAGGAAGCCTCTATTCTCAGGGACTTGGTTCCCGACATCGCCGAGCTGCTCGGCCGCCCGGTTCTCGATCCGCCGACCGTCCCGGCCGACCAAGCCCAGCGGCGTATCGCGGAGACGCTCTGTGAGCTGCTGCGCCGACAGAAGCGTCCGGTGGCCGTCGTCTTGGAGGACCTGCACTGGGCGCGCACTGAGAGCCTCGCGCTTCTCGCCCACTTGTGCACGCGGGCTCCGGAGCTACCGCTACTGCTTCTCGGGAGTTATCGCTCTGATGAGAGTCCCGAGCTACCGAACCTGGTGCCCGGCGCCCAGCTGATGCCGCTGCGCCGTCTTGAGCGCAGCGACATCGCGCGGCTTAGTATCTCTATGCTCGGAGCGGTGGGAGGGCGCCAGGACATCGTCTCCTACCTTGAGCAGCAGACCGAAGGCAACGTCTTCTTTCTGGTCGAGACCGTCCGCGCGCTGGCTGAAAACGCCGGCGAGCTGCGGCGTATCGGCGACGGTGAGATGCCAGAGACCGTGCTGACCTTGGGCATCGAGCGGATTGTTGAGCGCCGCGTCGACCGCATACCCAATGTGTATCTGCCGATGTTGGAGTTCGCCGCAACGCTCGGACGCCGCCTGGACCTGCAGGTGCTCGCCAGTTCCTTCCCAGACATGCCGCTGCGTACCTTTCTGGTTCACGGCGCCAACGCCGCGGTATTTGAGAGCCAGGGGAATGAGTGGCGCTTCGCCCATGACAAGCTGCGCGAGGCAATTCGCCGGCGCCTGCCCCAGGCCAAGCGGCAGCGCCTCCACCGCGAGGTGGCGGAGGCGCTCGAGTCGCTGTACGATCAGGCGGCCCGGGAGCCGATGGCCGCGATGCTGGCCTACCACTGCAGCGAGGCTGGCTTACACGACCGCGCGCTGATCTATTACATCATTGCCGGAGACAGCGCGGCGCGGCTCTGTCTGTACGATCAAGCGCGCGCGCACTATGCCGCCGGCCAGGGTGAGCTCAAGCACCTGCCGGATACAGCGTCTTATCGCCGCGCCAAAGTAGATCTTCTGCTCAAGCAAGTCCAGACCGCGCTTCTCACCGACCCGGCGCAGACCCAGATGGAGCGGCTCGCCGAGGCTCGGACGCTGCTCGAGGCCCAGGATGCGGAGACGGGCGAGGCGTCCGCCAACGACCCCCTGCGGATGGCGCGGGTGAACTATTACAGCGGTCGCGTCCTCCACTACAGCGGTCAACCGGCCGCGGCGATCAAGTACTTCCAGCGAGTGCTTCCAGTTGCTCAGGAGCTTGGCGATGAGGAGCTCCTGGTGATGCCCGCCAGTGTGATCGGCGTCGCGCTGTGCATGCAGGGACACAACAGCCGGGGCCAGGACCTGCTCAAGCAGGCCATCGGCCCCCTGCAGCGGCTGGGGAACAAGTTCGAGTACCTTCGCGCCGTGCTCTTTCACGGCCTGACCAGCGCCTCTTGCGGCAACTTCACCGCCGGCCTGGCCGAGATGGAGCAAGCCTACGCAGAGGCTGTCCAGATCAATCAGCCGTCCGTGTTGGCGATGTGCCAGCTTATGTTCAGCGCCATCTTCCGGGTCGCGGGCGACTGGCCGCAGTGCGTACGGGCGGCCAAGCGGAGCATCGAACACGCCAAACAGAGCGGCGACAAGGTTTACTTGTTCTCTTCCTGGAGCTACCTCGGCTGGGCGCAGAGCTACCTTGGCGAGCACGAGGCAGCGCTGGCCAGTCGTAACGAGGCGCTGGCCATCAAGAGGGCCTTCGGCGGCAGGCTGATCATCACTGACTGGTTCGACGCCGCCGATGGTGAGGTCGCGCTCAATGCGCAGCGCGATTGGGACGCTCTGCAAAAGGCGCAGACCGTGGCCACGAGCTCGCGCAGCATGGGGCTGGTGCTCTCCACGGGGCTGGCCGAGCGGGTATGGGGCGCCGCGCTGCGCCGGCTGAGCGACGATCCGGCAGAGTCGGATCAGCACTTCACCGCCAGCATCGCAGCGCTGCAAGAAGGCGGCAGCGCGCTCGACATCGCCCACACCGAGCTGTGGTGGGCCCGGACCTGCCTTGAGCGCGGAGAGTATAAAGCCGGGCATCATCATCTGGAGCTGGCGACCCAACAGTTCAAGGCCGCTCGCTGCGATTACATCCTCGCCAGCCTGCAGCAGCTGGTCACTGGCCCTAGAGAAACACCGGCATGATCCACGGCGATGCAGGCCCCTCCCAAAACATAGAGTCCACGGCAGCTCCACCGCGTCATACTGAAGAGCCGATTGCAATCGTCGGGATGAGCTGCCGCTTTCCCGGCGCTCGCGATCTTGAGTCCTTCTGGCAGCTTCTCTGTAACGGTCAGGATGCGACCCGCGAAGCGCCGCCCGGCCGATTTCCGCTCCAGTCGCTTGCCGCCGCGTCGCCTGCCGCCCGCGGTCAGTGCGCCACCTCGCGCGGCGGCTTCCTTGAAGAGGAAGACGTGCACGGGCTGGACACCTTATTCTTCGGAATATCCAGCCGTGAGGCAGAGCGCATGGACCCGCAGCAGCGCCTCCTCTTGGAGCTCGCTTATCATGCGGTCGAGGACGCCGGCATCAGCGTCGATTCGCTGCTGGGAAGCCAGACCGGGGTGTATGTCGGAGTCTGTTATAATGAGTATTCTGATCTCGCCATCCAGGACCCGGCCGACTTTGATCTGTATAAAGTAGTCGGAACCTCCCGCGGAGTGATCGCCGGCCGGCTGTCCTACACGCTTGGATTATGCGGCCCCAGTCTGTCCATCGACACCGCCTGCTCCTCTTCACTGGTCGCCATGCACCTGGCCTGCCAGAGCTTGCGGCGACGCGAGTGCAAGCTCGCGCTCTGCGCCGGGGTGAACCTCATCCTGCATCCGGTGACCACCATCGGCTTCTCACAGGCCGGCATGATCGCCCCCGATGGGCGGTGCAAGTCGTTCTCGGCGGCGGCCAATGGCTTTGTCCGCAGCGATGGGCTCGGAGCCATCGTCCTAAAGCCGCTGGCCGAGGCTCAGCGAGACGGCGACCGCATCTATGCGGTAGTCCTTGGCAGCGCGGTCAACAGTGACGGACGAACCAATGGGCTCCTGATTACGCCGAGCCAGTCCGGACAGGTCGCGCTGCTGCAGGCCGCCTACTCAGCGGCCGGCGTGCCGCCAGCCAGCGTGAGCTACGGCGAGGCGCACGGCACCGGCCCC
>DAOMZC010000270.1:0-7719 GCA_035437965.1 Pseudomonadota bacterium | reverse complement strand
GGCCGCGCTGGCCGCCCGGGCCGCGGCGGTCTTGCGCGACTCGGGCGCCGGCAGCGCCGCGGCGCGCACCCTCGGCGCCGAGCTCTTTGCCCACTACCCCTTCGGCTCCGAAGAGTATTACGACTCCTGCCTGCGCAGCTTCCTGTCCGGCAACAACCGCGACCTCGTCGACGCCCTGGGGCTGTCCGCCGAGCAGGCCCCCGCCGGCGGCCGGCTGGTCGTCGGCGTTGTCGAGAGCCGCGCTGCGGGTACCACGGGCGAGGAGCTCCCACCGGGCGCGCCGGCCGGCACTGGCCCGGGTCGCTACGGGGTCACCTGCGCGCTGTGCCATGCGCAGGTGGACGCCCAGGGCGTCCGCCAGGACGGGCTGCCGAGCCGTACCTACGATCAGGGGCTCCTACTGGCGGCTTGCGTGGAGCAGCCGATCCACGAAAAGTCCGGCAACCGCAACCTCGCCGACCTGCTCGACTATCGCCCCGGACGCAACGACTCGTCCTCCGACGGGGTGCATAATCCGACCGAGATTCCGTCGCTGCTGGGGCTGCGGGTGGGCGGGCCGGTGCGCTGGAACGGCGACACGCCGACCCTCGAGGTGCAGATCGACCGCAACCTGTCGTCGCGCTCCGCCCCGCCCGCGGTGATCGCGCTGGTGGCGGCGTACCTGCGCGACCTGCCGCTGCCGCCCGCTCGGCCGCCCGCGCCGGGGATGGCGGCAACAATCGCCGTGGGCGCCGCGGTGTTCAAGCGGACCTGTCAGCGCTGCCACGCCCCGCCCGCCTACACGACCGGTGAGGTGATCGCCCAGCCCGAGCTGCTCACCGACGTGACCCGCGTCTCGGCGGTGCTGCCCAACAGCTCGCCCGGTTACAAGGTCCCGTCTCTTTTGCGGGTGAGCCGCAGCGCACCGTACCTGCACGACGGCTCGATCCCGACGCTGGAGTCGCTGCTCGAGCTCCAGCGGCCGAGCCGCCTGCGCAAGCCCGAGACGAGCGGCCACCGCTTCGGCCTCTCTCTCCCGGCAAGCGAGCGCGTCGCCCTTGTCGCCTTCCTGCGCACCTTGTAGCCAAAGCCCGCAACACCACCAGCTGCTGGAGCCAGCGAGCGGCTGCGCCCCGAGCGGAGCAGCACCAGGTGAGGACCAGGTGCGGGCGTGGACTATCGTAGCCGCGGAAGCTGCGGGCGGGGGCGGAACCAGCGGGCTCTGAGCGCTCCTTGGCGAGGCTGGGGGCTATCGGGAGCCGCGGAGCCCCGGGCGGGGACGGAACCGGCGGGCTCTGAGTGCTCCTTTGCGTGGCTGGGGGGCCCGCGGGCCGGGGATTGGAACCGGCGGCGGGCTCGGGTCGCGCGAGGCCAGGTGTTCGAGAGGTCTTTAAGTAGCCGCGGGAACTGGCGGCAGGCGCTGGCGGGGTTGGGCTAGGTGCCCGAGGGGACTATCGGGGGCAGCGGCGCCGCGGGCGGGGGAACCGGAACCGGCGGCGGGCTCGGGGCACCCAGGCTCGGCGGCGCCTGGACGTTGGGAGCGATCGGGACCGCGGGGGCGCTCGGGATCGACGGCGGCGGTGGGATGGCTGGCAGAGCCGGGTTCGGCTCGCCGGGCAGCACCGGCGCGGTCGGCACCCCGGGGGCGGCCGGCGCCGTCGGAGCAGCCGGTACCGTCGGGGCTGTCTGATCGGCGGGGACCACGCTCGGCACGTTGCTCGGCACCACCGGGATGCCGGTCTCACCCGACGCGGGCGGCAGCACTCGCAGCTCGACCCGGCGGTTCTGCGCGCGGCCGGTCTCGGTGTTGTTGTCGGCAATCGGGCGCGTGGCGCCGAAGCCGACGGCGGTAAGGCGCGCCGCCTCGACGCCCTTGCTCTCCAGGTAGGTCTTCACCGTCTCGGCCCGCTGCTGCGACAGGGTCTGGTTCTGCGCCTCGGCGCCGATGTTGTCGGTGTGACCGGAGATCTCGACGCGCAGGGTCGGGCTCTCCTTGAGCGCCTCGGCGACCTTGTTGAGCACCGGGAACGACTGCGGCAGCAGCACCGGCTGGTTGGGCATGAAGCGCACGCCCTCGAGCTTGCCGACGAACTGCGCCAGCTTCTGCGGGATGAGCGCCGGGGCCGGCGTCGCCGCTGGGGCGCTTGCCCCCGGCGTCCCGGCGGGCGTCGGCGGCGCGACCGGCTTGGGCGGCACGGCGCTGCGCGTCCCGGGGAGCAGCTGGAACTCGACGCGGCGGTTCTGCGTCCGCCCGGCCTCGGTGCGGTTGTCGGCTATCGGCCGGGTCGAGCCGTGACCGACCGCGATGAGCCGGCCCGGGCTTACGCCCTTGCTCTCCAGGTAGGCCCGCACCGCGTCGGCCCGCTGCTGCGACAGGGCCTGGTTCTGCGCCGGCTGGCCGATGTTGTCGGTGTGGCCGGAGATCTCCACCCGCACCGAGGGGTTCTCCTGCAGCGCCTCGACCGCCTTGTCGAGCACCGGGAACGACTGCGGCAGCAGCACGGCGCGGTTGGGCGCGAAGCGGATGCCCTCGATCTTGCCGACGAACTTCGCCAGCTTCTCGGGCAGCTCGTCGGGGCAGCCGTCCGAGTCTTTGTAGTTGTTGATCGTCTCCGGCTCGCTCGGGCACTTGTCCAGGCGATCGACGATGCCGTCGCTGTCGGTGTCGGTGTCGGGGCAGCCGCCGTTGGCCTTGGGTCCGGGCTCGCTCGGGCACTTGTCCAGGCGATCGAACACGCCATCGCCGTCGGCGTCGGCGTCGGGGCAGCCTTCGTTTTCAACCGGGCCGGCCTTGTCCAGGCACTTGTCCAGGCGATCGACCACCGAGTCGCCGTCCGCATCCTTGTCGGGGCAGCCGTCGTTTTCCTTGATGCCGGCCTCGGCCGGGCAGCGGTCTTCCTTGTCGATGAAGCCGTCGCCATCGGTGTCCACCGGCTTGGGCGGCTCGGGCGGCTTCTCGGGCTCGAAGCCGAGCCGGCCGTAGACGCCGGCCAGGGCCTCGAAGTCCTGGGTGAAGGTCGCGGTGCGGATCTCGGGCACGAGCGCCATGCGGCCATCGATGCGCACGCCGACGTACTTGTTGATGTTGACGCGCATGCCGAGGCCGGTGTGGAAGGCGCCGACGTTCTCGGTGCGCAGCGGCAGCCCCGGATCGGGCCGGATGCCGAGCACGCCGCCCCCGGCGAGGATGAACGGCTGCCAGCGCCCCTCGGTGCCGAGCGGCCAGCGGAACAGGAGGTGCCCGCGCCCGGTGTAGACCAGGACCTGCGAGGACCGCTCGGCCAGCTTGGTCGGGCTGGCGAGGAACTCGGCTTCGAGCATGAAGTACTTGCTCAGGCCGTAGCCGACCCTGCCCCCGAATGACACCGAGTGCGCGAGCTCGCTGCCCGGAGCCGGGTAGTCGCCGCGTCCCAGGGCGTTGGTAGATGAGAAGAAGTGCGCACCCAGGACTACCCCCGCTTCCAGCGGGCGGTCATCGGCCCGCGCGACAGGCGGCGCGCCCAGCACCCCAAATCCGAGCATGCACGTTGCCGCGGCCCAGGACAAAGCGCCCAGGCGGCCTCGCGCTGCACATCCAGAACGTCGCATGCGTTCCCTCCGAGAACGACAGATTCGGCGCATCCTAGCACGCAGGTTGGAGCCGCACGGAGAAACGACCAAAATCGTTTGCGAATCGCCCAGCGAGGGCCGCTGCGGTCAGGCAGCGCGCTTTATGAGCTCGCCGCCCTTCATGACCACCGGCACCTGCGACAAGAGCCGGATGTCGGCCAGCGGATCGCCCGCCACCGCGATGAGATCGGCGTAAAACCCCGGCAGAAGGAGCCCCACCCGATCCGCCCAGCCGAGAAGGTCGGCGGCGTTGATCGTCGCCGCCTGCAGCGCCGCCAGCGGGGTCAGGCCGCCGGCGACCAGCGCCGACAGCTCGTTGCTGTTCTCGCCGTGCGGGTAGACCGATGAGTCGGTGCCGAGCGCCACCCGCACGCCCGACCGCAGGGCGCGGCTCACGTTGGCGCGGGCAAGCGGCAGCATCTCGCGCGCCTTGTCGATCATGTCCTGCTGCACCTGCGGCGGGGTGGCGTTTTTGAGGAACCACTCGCCGGCGTACAGGGTCGGCACCAGGTAGGTGCGGCGGGCCTTCATGAGGCGTATGCCCTCCTCGTCGATCAGCGAGCCGTGCTCGATCGAGTCGACGCCGGCGCGCACCGCCTGGCGCAGCCCGTCGGCGCCGTGGGCGTGGGCCGCCACCTTGCGGCCCAGGCGGTGGGCCTCCTCGACGATGGCGCGCAGCTCTTCATCGCTGTACTGGCCGGCGCTGGGGATGGTGCCCTTGGACAGGATGCCGCCGGTCACCGCGACCTTGACGACGTCGGCGCCGTACTTTATGACCTCGCGGGTCTTGCGGATGACCGCGTCGCGGCCGTCGGCGACCCCCTCGGCGCGGTAGTTGAACTCGGGGGCGAGGAGGCTGCAGTCCATGTGGCCGCCGGTGCTGCCGATCGCCGGTCCCGAGGCCAGGATGCGCGGCCCGGGCAGCTCGCCTTCGTTTATCGAGTCGCGCAGGGCGATGTCGGCGTAGCCGCGGGCGCCCAGGTTGCGCACCGTCGTAAACCCCGACATGAGGGTCAGCCGGGCGTTCTTGGCGCCGATGAGCGCCTCGCGCGGGACCGAGATGCCCAGGGCCTCGTAGCCGGCGATGTTGAGGCCGTAGGTGAGGTGGGTGTGGGCGTCGATGAGGCCCGGCAGGACCGTGAACTCGCCGAGGTCGAGGACGGTGGTGCCGGGCGGGGCATGGGCGGCGACGGTCGCCTCGGCGCCGATTTCCCTTATGCGGTCGCCGACGATGAGCAGCGCCGCCTTGGCCTGCGCCCGGCCGGTGCGCACATCGAGGAGCCGGCCCGCCTTGACCAAGAGAGGCGGGCTCGGCTGCGCAAGAGCCACCGCTGGCACCGCTCCGGCAAGCAGGCCGAGGAACGCCCGGCGTCGAATCGCTGCCCCCCCCATGCGCTTCTCCTGGGTCGAAAAATTTCTTGGTTATTTTCACGCGCCGGCGTGATTCGTTCGACTGGTTTATTCTCGGTCCTGTCCATGTGATGGCGCTTAGTGGACAAAGCGCTCGCCTCCCGAGCCCCGCCGCTCGCTTTTCGGTCTTGAGGAATCAGAAGTCGGAGTCAGGAGTCGGGGCCGCAATCGGGGATTGCAGAACAGCTGACGGGGCGACCGGCCGGGGCCTGGCGGCGGCGGACCGCGGGAGCTAGCGGCGCCGGCTAGCCGAAGTCGTGGCTCTTGGGGATGACGACGATGCCGTCGCTCACCTGGAAGCGGCGCTGGTCGGCCTCGGGGTCGTAGCCGATCTCGGTGCCGGCGGGGATGCGCACGTTCTTGTCGATGATGGCGCGCTGGATGCGGCAGTGGCGACCGATGTCGACGCCCTCGAACAGGATGGACGAGCGGACCTCGGCGTAGCTGTTCACGCGCACCCGCGGCCCGAGCACGCTGCGGTCGATGTAGCCGCCCGAGATGATGCACCCTTCGCTGATCAGCGAGTCGGTGGCGAAGCCGACGCGCCGCCCGCCGTCGTGAGTCTCTTCATTGAAGACGAACTTCGCCGGCGGCAGCGAGCGCATCCAGGTGTGCAGCGGCCAGCGCGGGTTGTACAGGTTGAACACCGGCACGACCTGGATAAGGTCCATGTTGGCCAGGTAGTACTGCTGGATGGTGCCGACGTCGCGCCAGTAGCCGCGCTCGCGCTCGTCCATGCCGGGGATCTCGTTGCGCATGAAATCGTAGGCGTAAAGGGCGCGCTTGCCGACCATCTCGGGCAGGATGTTGCGGCCGAAGTCGTGCTGGGTGGTCTTGCCCTCGGCGTCGTGGAGCAGCTGCTGGACGAGCAGCCGGGTGTTGAAGATGTAGTTGCCCATCGACGCCAGCGCCCAGCCCGGCCGGCCGGGGATCTGCGGCGGGTTCTCGACCTTCTCGGTAAACGAGATGATCCGCCACGAAGAGTCGACCTCGATGACGCCGAACGAGCGGGCGAGCTCCACCGGCACCGGGATCGCGGCCACCGTGCACTCGGCGCCGGTCTCGAGGTGGAAGTCGAGCATCTGGCGGACGTCCATCTTGTAGACGTGGTCGCCGCCGAACACCAGGACCATGTCGGGATCTTCGTCGGTGATGACGTTGAGCGACTGGTAGATAGCGTCGGCCGAGCCCTTGAACCACTCGCGGCCGCGCCGCTGCTGCGCCGGCACCGCCTCGACGTACTGATCGAGCATCGCCGGCAGGCGCCAGCCGCGCGAGAGGTGGTTGTTGAGCGAGTCGCTCATGTACTGGGTGAGGACCTTGATCTTGTTGAACCCGGAGTTCACCAGGTTCGACAGGACGAAGTCGATGAGCCGGTAGCGGCCGCCGATCGGCACCGCCGGCTTGGCGCGATCAGCGGTGAGCGGCCACAGCCGCCGCCCCTCACCGCCGGCGAGCACCAGGGCGAGGACGCGGGGGATGGGACCACGGTGGGGCACGAACTTGGGACTCGGGCTTGCGCTCATGTTCCACTCTCGATGGCCAAAGGCAATAAGGAGGTCCGAAAGCCTGCAGGGTGAGCGCTGCGCTGGGCAGCGCTTGCGTTTCATATTACTTCGCCAGCGGCTCCTTGTCGCTCAGAAAAACCGGTGCGGATTCGCCATTTTGCGCGCGGCGCGGCGAAGCTATGAGCTCGCCGGGGGAGCCTGCGCGGAGAGCCATAAACGGGGCCAGGAAGTCTTTTTCGGGAAGAGGGGAGGGCAGCGACGAGCGAGCGTCGCCGCTAGTGGCGCACGGCCAGCATGTACAAGAGGATGATGAGGACCAGGGCGAGCACCGAGATGACGACCAGCACCGGGCCGCGGCCCTGCGCCGGCTCGCCGGAGTCCTTGGTCTTTATGCGACCGTTGAACTCGGCCGACAGGGCCAGCGCCGGCACCGGCATCTTCGTCGTCTTCTCGGAGGCGCCCTCGAGGAGCTTTTCCAGCGAGGGCACGGCCGCCCCGCCGGCGCTGAGCTTGGCGAG
Organism: Pseudomonadota bacterium; assembly: GCA_035437965.1. Classification (GTDB taxonomy): domain Bacteria; phylum Myxococcota_A; class Polyangia; order Palsa-1104; family JAEUJZ01; genus CALFML01. Next base: position 695 of record DAOMZC010000270.1, on the reverse strand, counting down.
GCTCGTCCCCGAGGGCCGCTGCGGCAGGCTGTTATCCGGCTCGTTCCACATCCGCGGGTCGATGAACGACTCGGGGTTTAGCGGCGCGTTCCCGGTGGCCGGCGGCTTTTTGGCGAGCTCGGCTGATTCGGACGACACCTCGTCGAGGGAGGTGAACTTGAGGATCTCGTCCTGGATCAGGTTGTCGATGAGCGAGCCGACGGGCTTCTGGGGCTTGCTGCGCTGCCGCTCGCTGAGGCAGCGGGCGATGAGCTGCTCGATGTCGCGGCTTGTGACCTTCATCCCGCGCGAGAACAGGTACTGCGCGATCGCGTCGCCGAGATCCTCGGCGCGCTGGAAGCGCTCGGTGGCGTCCTTGTGCAGGGCCCGGCGCACGATCGCCTCGAGCTCGGGCGTGATCTCCGGGTTCTGGGCGGTCAGCGAGGGCACCTGGGCCTGGCGCACGAGCTGCACGGTCTTGTAGTCCGTCTCGCCGTCAAAGAGGCGCTTGCCGACGAGCAGCTCGTAAAGGAGGATGCCGGTGGCGAAGATGTCGGAGCGGCAGTCGACCTCCTCGCCGCGCGCCGCCTCGGGGGACAGGTAGCTGAACTTCCCCTTAACCACCCCGGGCTCGGTTTCCCCCAGCTGCGAGGTCGCCCTGGCGCGGCCGACGTCCGCGGGCTTCACCTCGCCGCGCTTGACGATGAGGATGTTCG
>DAOMZC010000269.1:0-7751 GCA_035437965.1 Pseudomonadota bacterium | reverse complement strand
CGGATCGTCCACCGTCGGCCGAGTCCGCCGCTACCGAGCTCGCCGCTGCAAGCGCAGCTCCAAGCACCGCACCAAGTACCGCTAAATGATCGCTGCGGTGATCCTGGCGGCCGGGGCCTCCAGCCGCATGGGCGCGGTCAAGGCGCTGCTAAAGATCGACGGTGAGACCTTGCTCGCGCGGATCCTCCGGCTGGCCCGCGCGAGCGGGGCCCAGCGGCTCATCGCGACGCTCGGTCCACCGCACGGCGAGCAGCTGGCGGCGACGCTCTCGTCGGGGGTCGAGGTCGCCTGGAACGACGACCCGAGCCGGGGGATGCTGTCGTCGGTGCAGGCGGCGCTGCGGGTCCTCGCCGAGGCGCCCGGGCGCGGCGCGCTGCTGTGGCCGGTCGATGTTCCGCTCGTCACGGAGGCGACCGTGCAGCGGCTGATCTCCGGCGATCTGAGCCGGCTCACTGCCCCATGCTACGAGGGACGCGGCGGCCACCCGCTATGGCTGCCGGCGGCGCTCCACCAAGAGGTCCTCGCCTTGCCCGCCTCGGCCAGCCTGCGCACCCTGCGTGAGAGCCACCCGCTCCTGCGGATTCCCGTCGAAGATCCGGGAGTCCTGCGCGATCTGGACACCCCTTCAGACTTCGCCCGCGCCCTCGCCGAGCTGGGCCAGCGCTGAGCACCGACTGTCCGCCGCGGCTGCTCCGTCTGGCGCCCAGATCTACGGGATCCCCACAGGTTGCAACGTCGAGTCTTCGCGCTATGGTTTTGGGGAACCTAATTCTTTAGGTCGGGCTGGAACTCCATGGAACATCAGCTGCCCCGACGACGCGGTCGTCCCCCGCGCATCCCGTTTGCCGCCGATACCGGGTGCATCATCAAAAAGTACGGCAACCGCCGCCTGTATGACACCAAGCACGGTCGGTACATCAATCACGAGGCGCTGCTCGACCTCATCGCGGCCGAAGAGTCCCTGCGGGTCGTGGATGCGGCATCTGGAGAGGACCTGACCGAGCGGGTGCTGGCGCAGGCGGTCTTCAGCGAAGAGGCCAGCCCCGAAACTCCCGTCCTGCCGATGCCGCTGCTGCAGGCGCTGGCCCGCTTCCGCGGCCACGAGCGCACCGCGTTGTCCCAGCACCTGACCGAGGCAGTCACCGTCTTCCTCGCCAACCACCACCGCGCGACCTCAGCCCCCGACCTCACGATCAAGGGCTGAAGCGCGGGCAGCGCTCCCCGCCAGCCGAGCTGGCGAGCCGCCTGCCGAGCCGACTAGCGCGGCGGCGGTGGATACTGCGGCTGGTTCGGGTACTGCGGCTGCGCCGGGTACTGCGGCTGGTTCGGGTACTGTGGCTGGTTCGGGTACTGCGGCTGGTTCGGGTACTGCGGCTGCGCCGGATACTGCGGCGGCTGGCCGCCCTGCAGCGAGTCCGGCGGTGGCGGCTGGCCGCCCTGCGTCTGCTGGAGCTGCTGCAGCCGCTGCAGCAGCCCGTTATAGCGCTGCTCCTTGCGCGTCGCTTCCTGCTGCGCCCGGTCGGCGTCGACCTTGGCCTGATCGTACTTGGCCTGCGCCTCGGCGGCCTGGCTGTCGAAGTTGGCGACAGTGAACTTGGGATCCGGGCTCTTGCCCTTGGCGGCCGCGAGCTGCGCCTTGGCCTGCTCGTAGCGCGCCGCCCCGGCGGCCCAGTGCCGCTCGGCTACTTCGAGCTGCTCCTTGGCCACCCGCCGCCGCTGCTTCTGCCAGTCCAGCTTGGCGTCGGCGACATCGCGGGCGAGCTCGGCCTGCTGGAGCTGGCCCTTGACCGCGTTGATCTTGTTGATGTCCCGGCTGCTGTTGGCCAGGTCGCGCTCCGCCTTGACCTTGGTCACCTCAAGCTTGTACTGGCCAAGCTCCGAGTCGGCCACCGAGACGTCCTTCTCGGTCACCGCGAGGTCGTTCTGGGCCTTGTTCTTCTCCTCCGTGGCGGTGTCGATCTCCGACTTGGCCCTTAAGATCTGCTCCTTCTCCGCGACCGGGACATCGGCGAGCAGGGCGTCGTCAACCTTGTACTTCGGCCCGCTGCCGCAGCCTGCCGCAAAGATGAACGAAGTAAACACCAGGGTTCCAAACCAAGCTCGCATAACTCCTCCAAGTAGAAACTGTCCTTACCTCACATCCTAGCGCGCTGCAGGCGGGCGGGGGGTCCGATGCACGATTGTTCCGCCGATTTTTCTGCGTTCGAGTCAGACGTGCGGCCGCGGTGCTACGGACTCAGCTGGCAGGTGATGCCCAGGACCAGGAGCCCCTTGTCGTGCTTGATGCCGGCTTGCAGCAGCGTGGCACCGCTATTCATGAGCAAGCGGGTCGAGAGCAGCCGCGCCTGCCCGTCGAGAATCTCCAGGCGCACGCGAAGTCGCTTCTTGCCCCCCGCCTCGACCAGCCCTTCGTAGGTGAGGAGTCCGTCGTGCCCGTCGGGCAGCTCGAAGCGGCTCGGGGCCGCTCCGCCGACGATCAGCGAGTGCTGCTTGAGCAGGCGGAACTGGTGCCACGCCGATAGCGGCGGTTTGGTCAGCTGCGGCCGCAGCGGCTCGAGCTGGGCATCGAACTCGTGCCCATCGCGCAGCGCATGGACGACGCGGACGACGCAGGCGGCGGTCTGCCCCGCGGCCTTGGCGCTCGCCGGAGCGGCCGGCGGCGCCGCCGGTTGCGGCTTGGCGGCCGGCGCCGCCGTCGGCTGGGCCTTCAGCACGCCCAGACCTGGCAAGCAGAGCAGCGCCGTCGCCAGCAGGACGCCGGCGGGCTTGCCGCGCAGCCGGCCCAGGAGGTTGCGGATCTTCAGGCTGGCGCGGCTCACAGGCTCTCCCATTGATCGTCTTCTTGGTGATCGAACCAAATCAAGGTGGTGTCGTTGCCGTCGTCGGCGACCGAGATCACCGCGGCGTTATCACCGGCCACCTCGAGCTCTTCGACCTCGCAGTGATTATTTACCGTCGGCACCGCGCGCAGCCACAGCAGCACCGCCGCCGCCACCGCGAGCGCCGAGGTCACCGCGGTCATCCGGAAGGCGACGCGCCGCCGCAGCGGGATCACCGGCGCTTCCTCGGCGGCCGCGACCTCGGGCAGCTTGGCCGCGATGCCCGCCCACAGGTCCACCTTCTGGGCGTCTGCCTCTGCGCTCAGCGTGTCGCCGAGGAGCTGATCGAGCTCGGCGAGCGCCTCCAGCTTCTGGTTGTCCTCTGCCGTAAGCTCTGTGCGCAGCGCCTCTGCCTCTGCCGCCGAGAGCTCGCCATCATGTAGCTTGTGCAGTCTTTCATCCCGCGACGCCATGGTATTTCAGGCCGAGTTGGCCGCCTCCCGTGATTTGGTCTCTGCAAACTCGTGCAGCAGCTCTTGCATCTGCCGCCGGGCGTGGAATAGCCGGCTCATCACAGTCCCTTCGGGACATTCCAGCACGTCGGCGATCTCCTTGTAGGAGAGGCCGTCGATTTCGCGCAAGAGCAGCACCGCCCGGTGCTGCTCGGACAGCTTCTGCAGCGCCGTCGTGATGCGACCGCGCAGCTCGCTGTTGTGCAGCGCCCGCCCCGGATCGAACCCAAGCCGCTGACACGACAGATCGTCGGCCGGGCTGCCCACCTCGGTCCGCGCCACCTTCTCGTCGAACTCGACCTGGTTGCCCCGTCCCGCCTTGCGCCGCAGATCGATGCACAGGTTGACCGTGATCCGGTACACCCAGGTGTAGAAGCTCGCCGAGCCCTGGAAGGTCCCAAGGTGCCGGTAGACCTTGAGGAAGGCCTCCTGCGCGATATCGCGCGCCTCGTCGGGATCCTTGAGAAATCCGAGCGCCAGCGAGTAAACCCGACGCTGGTAGCGCTCGACCAGGGCGCGGAAGGCCTGCGGATCGCCGCGGCGCGCCCGCTCGACAAGCTGCGCCTCGGCGCGCTTGGACTCTTCGGCCGCCGACGCCGCCCCGCCTTCGGAGCCCGGCTTGTCCGACTTGGAGCCTGCTGCCCCCCTGGCCCTGGGCAGGCTGATGACATTCGATGGCGATGGCTCGGCGGTCACACCTGTAGAGACCGCACCTGCGGGAGCCGCGTTCGAATTTTCTGAAATCTTGGTCGTCAAGGATCGCCATGTTCCAAGCCTACGACGGGTGCAACAGGATGCTTGTCAGCGGCGGGCGCTTTCGCGTTTTTGCCGCTCACTCCGTTCGACGGCCTATGTGGTTAATCATTCACACGACCTGTGTGAACTTACGTTATCAGGTTGCACCCGCTTGTTCATGTCTCTAGATGAGTGCGCGGTGCAAAAAAAGTTGCAGCGTCCTGGTTCAGGCGCGAATTTGCTCAAGATCTCCTGCTGCCCGATCATGAAGATCGCGTCGGCCATCAAGGCCGACCGCCGTAAAGCATTTCCCCTGCCAGCTCTGCTCAGGAATAATCAAGCTCGCCATGCGCATGCGCTGGGCCAGACCACTGGCCACGCCCGGATCTAAGGCTGGGTCTGATGCTGCCGCCGACGCCAACGGAGACGCCGACGACAGCGGAGCTGCAGCCGCGCGGTCTCCGACGAAGCTGGATGAGCCGGCGGCCCGGCTCGGCTGGCTGCTTGGCCAGGTGCGCCGTCGACTGCGTCTGCGCGAAGCGGCGCGCAGCAGCCTGTTGTGGGGGGCAGCAAGCCTGGGCAGCGGGACGGCGCTGGTCAGCCTTGCGGCCGTCCTCGGGCCGTCGGTGCTGTGGCTGCCGCTGCTGACCGCCTGGGGCGTCGCCACCGGCTCGGCCCTCACCCTGGTCCTGTGGCGCGCCTTCAGCCACCGTGAGAGCGACGAAGACATCGCGCGCTACATCGGGGCCCGCGTCCCCGACCTGCGCTCGGACCTTCTGTCGACGGTCCAGCTGCAGGCCGAGCCGCCGGACGGGAGCTCGCAGGCGCTGGTCTTGGAGCTGTGCCGCCGAACCGCCGCCGCCGCCGCCACCCTGACGCCGACAGAGCTCTGCGAGCTGCGCCCGGCCTGGCAGGCGGGCGGGATTGCTGCCGCCGTCGCCGTCGGTGTCGTCCTGTGGGCCACCATGGCCGGGCTGCCGCTGCGCCAGGGGCTGCACTATCTGGTCCAGCTGCCACCGCCCCACCCGATCCAGACCAGCACCGAGCCGCTCGTCGGTGACATCCGGCTCCTGCTCTCCTACCCCAAGTACACCGGGCTGCCGCAGCGGACGATCCCGGGCTCGTCGGGGGACGTGCTGGCGCTGCCCGGGACCCAGGTGCGCGTCGAGGCGCGGGCGCTCGGGCGGGTCGAGCGAGCGCAGCTCATCGTGCTGTTCGGTCCGGCGGCAGTCGCCAAGGAGCGCGCGCAGCCGGTGCAGATCGTCCGCGCCGACAGCCGCGGCGGACCGCTCGGTGGGACCCAGTACCCGCTGCTCACCGCCGGCTTCACCGTACAGCAGGCGGGCCTCTACTACTTCGTTATCGACCGCACCCCGCACGACTCGGTGCGCGAGAGCGCCGGCCACCGCATCGATATCGAGGCCGATCACCCGCCGCGCATCGACCTGTTCGCCCCCGCCGCCGAGCTGGAGGTCACCGGCGCCCGGCGCATCGAGCTCGCCTACAGCGCCGAGGACGACTTCGGGCTAGGCGAGATCGACCTCGTCTATCGGATCGGCGGCACCCCCGAGCGTCGCAAGCACCTGCGGCCCGACGGACGATCCGATTCCCGGCCCGACTCACGATCGGACTCCCGGGCCGACTCCGGCAAGCACGACGGCAGCCGCCGCCCGGGGCCAGGCGGCTCCGGTCCGGTCACCGTGGCCGTGGCCGCCGCGCCGCGCAACATCGCGGCCAAGATCGAGTGGGACCTGTCCGAGCTCGAGCTCGCCCCCGGAGCGCGCGTCACCTACTACATGGAGGCCCGCGATCTGGACAACGTCAACGGCCCCAACGTCGGCCGCTCGCGCGAGTACGCCCTGCGCATCCTCAGCCCGCGCGAGAAATCCGACGCCCTGCTAAAGAGCCAGGAGCAGCTGCGCGAGCTGGCGCTCCAGCTGCTCGGCGATCGCCTCGAGCTCGGGCGCGCCATGCCGGCCCACGCCACCGAGCTCCCCCCCGAGCAGCTGGAGCGGGTGCTCGGCGTTCACCGCAAGACCGAGGCGTTCCTCTTGCAGATCGGCAGGCTGCAGCAGGACAGCGCGCGCACCGACCCGGCCGCCGGCGCGGTGGTCCCCAAGGACCTGCAGAACATCCTGCAGGAGATCGGCCGCCGCCTGGGCAAGCTGACCCAGGACGAGGAGTCGGTGCTCGGCGAGCTGCGCAAGGCGCGCCTCGCCGCGGTCAAGGTCCGCCCCGGCGCCGCCAAGGAGCTCGTGGTGGCCACCGACCGCCACATCGCCGAGCTGGAGCGCGACGTCATCACCCTGGACGACCTCATCGGCCGCCAGCGACTGGAGGAGCTGTTGGCGATCAGCGATGAGATGACCGCCCTGCGCGACCGTATGCGCCAGCTGCTCGCCGAGTACAAGAAGGCCCCCTCCGAGGCGCTGCGTCGCGAGCTCGAGCGCGAGCTGCGCGGCTTCGAGCGCCGCATGGCCGAGCTCATGGAGAAGGCGCGCCACCTGTCGAGCGAGCTGCCCGACGAGTTCCTCAACCGCGAGGCGATGGGGCAGAGCGACCTGCAGAGCCGCATCGATCGCCTGCGCGACCTCATCCAGAAAGGCGACGTGACGCGCGCCGAGCAGGAGATGGAGCGCATGTCGCAGGCCCTCGACAACCTGGTAAAGGGCATGGAGCAGAACCTGCGCGGCTTCCGTCGCGAGCGCTTCACCGCCGAGGAGAAGGCACTCGGCGAGCTGGAGAACCGGCTCTCCGATCTGGCCCACGATCAGGAGGAGCTCAAGGCCCAGACCGAGTCGGTCAAGCAGAACGCCAGCGCGCGGGCGCGGCAGCTTCTGAAAGATCGCGCCGAGGCGCTGTCGCGCCGCCTGCAGGGCGACATCAGCAAGCTGCGCAAGCTGCTCGGCGAGGTTGATGTAGCGCCGCTCGGGCCGTGGGGCAGCGACGAGCTGGACAAGACGAACAAGCGCGTCGACGACCTGGAGCGCATGCTGGAGCAGGGCGACCTGGACGAAGCGCGGCAGATGGCGAGCGAGGCGGAGCAGTCGCTCGGCAAGCTCGAGGGCGAGCTGCGCAGCGAGGAGCAGGCCTCGCGCTGGGGGCAGCGGGTGCGCCTGGGGCGGTCGCGCGCGCGCATCGAGCAGGCCAAGCCGGTGGCCCACGACATCGCCACCGAGATCGAGAAGGCGCTGCCGCGGCCCGAGGAGATCCTGTCGCCGGCCGAGCGCAAGCAGCTGGCCGAGCTGCGCGGCGCGCAGGAGGCGCTGCGCAAGCGGAGCGCCGAGCTCGGGCGGGACATTCCCAAGCGCGCCCAGCAGACCAAGGACGCGCCGCTGCTCGAGCGGCTGGCCCAGCAGGCCCCCGAGATGATTCGCAAGGCGACCGGCTTCATGGAGCAGTCGGCGGGCGAGCTGCAGCGGCTGCAGCCGCGCAATGCCGCCACGGCGCAGGGGCAGGCGGTCGAGCAGCTGTCGCAGATGCGCCAGCAGATGCAGCAGGCGCGCCGGCCGCAGAACGAAGGAGCCGGCATGCGCAGCGAGCGCGACCCGATCAAGATCCCCGGCGCCGATGAGTACCACGCGCCCAAGGAGTTCCGGCAGGACATCCTCGACGCCGCCAAGCGCGAGGCGCCGCCCGAGTACCGCGAGCAGGTCAAGCGCTACTACGAGGAGCTGATCCAGTG
>DAOMZC010000268.1:0-7793 GCA_035437965.1 Pseudomonadota bacterium | reverse complement strand
AAGATGCCGATCATCGCGATGCGCCCACCGCGGCCGCGCGCCGCTGCGGCCACGCCGTCGAGCAGCTGCGTCAGCTCGCCGCCGAGCTGGCTGAAAGGGCGACCACGCAGCGGCAGCGGGCTGCCGTTGAGCTCCAGGTTGAAGCGGTCCAGCTCGAGCTTGACGCGCGGGTCGCTGATCGACGCCAGGATCTCGCGGTTCTGCGGCAGCGGCTGCGCCGCCGCGTCGATCAGGTTGAGCTCGAGCTCCGCCCCGATCGTAGTCTCCCCGGCGCCGAAGTGCGGCCGCTCAAGGACCAGCTGCAGCGCCGCCAGATCGCCCTGCAGCTGCGCGCTGAACTTCAGATAGTCGGCCTCCGCAAAGTCTTCTTTTTCAATTTCCTGGCCCATCTAGAAAACTTACTGCATGCGCCGCCAGATGCACCCCGAAGTACGCATCCACGACAAACTTCCTGGCCGCCGGCCCGGGGTCAGGTGTCGACTCGGACCACGCGAATGTCATACTCCCGATCGACGTACTTCCACTCTTCAGTCGCGCGCAGCTCTCCCACCAGGTCGTCGAAGGCGGCGGCGTACTTTTTGTCGTAGTCGAAGATGGTGAGGAAGTCGAAGGGCTCGCTCTCGCCCAGGTCGCGGCAGTGGTTCAGGCGCCGCGCGATCTGCGGCAGGTATTTGAAGCCGATGTCGACGTGCTTGGAGCGCTCCTGAAACAGGGCGCGCCGCTCGTCCTGGGTCAGGGCCCACCACTTGGGGCTCTTGCGGATCGGAATGAACGCCCCGTAGGACGCCTCGGGGCGTCCCAGCGGGACCTGGATCGAGATGTGGGTCTTCTCGGCGCGAGTGGCGTAGCGCTCGTTGGTGTTGACGCCGCGCAGGATCCACTTTCCGCCGGCCGGCATGGTGGCGACCGCGCCCTGAACGTAGTCTATCCGCTCCACGGCGGGCAGCGGCTCGCCGACGATGGTGCGCGACGAGATCACCGACCAGCGCCCGGTCTTCCCGCCAACATAAGAGTACAGCCGCGGGTTTGCCGCGGCGGCAGGCTCGGCCCCCGCGGCGGAGCTCGCGCCTCCCAGGGTCGCTGACGCCCCGGCGACCGCTCCGGTCAAGAATGCCCGACGGCCAGTCCGGTGCCCGCCTTCCGGTTCAGCGGGGCTGGGGGTCTGATCCTCTTTAGCCACAGTAGGCCTCCTTATCGTTGGAGCAGCTTATCAGCTCTTCCCCCCCTTCGACAATGACTGCTAACTCGGCGTCGGGACGGAGCAGCTCCGGGCAGCGCTGCGCTTACCGAGAGATCTCGACATTTTACGGAAAATATTCCAGTATGTTGAGCATTTCAGACGCCGGATGCGGCGGGCGAAAATATTTTTTTTCGACGGCAAAAGCCCCAATGGACGGGCCTTTGGAGCACACGACCCAGAGTGGGCACGCAGAGTGAATAGAGGGGAGCCAACGCTAACGTCCACTGCCTCCGCTACCCAGCGGGTGTAACGGGCGGACCATAACTTACGCAAACCCGACCTAGTTTTGAGGAACCGAGAGACCATGAACCGTTTTTGCATTTCTGCTGTGATGTCGATGGCCCTGGCCGGTAGCACGCTCGTCACCGGATGCGGCCTGGAGCCCGCTCCCGGTCAGTCTGATGACATCGGCGCTCTGCGCGAGTCCGAGGTGATCGCCGACTTCGAGCGGCCCGAGGATCTGGTGGCCAGCGCCTCGCGCCGCCTCGCCAGCAACATCACCACGGCGGACATCGGCCGCGACTTCGGCGTCCCCACCGACAAGGTGCCGTATCCCGACACCTACTGGCCGTTCGTCGATGAGGGCGCCGACGCCCGCTGGAACCCGACCGCGGCCGACCCGCGCTCGCCGATCGAGAAGTTCATGGCGATCACCCGACCGAGCTCGCTCGCCAGCGCCAAGGCCTGGGAGCACAAGAACCACGGCGCGGGGGTTCCCGGGGTCGCCGACTGGTTCGGGCACTGCCCCGGCTGGACCGCCGCCGCTATGCTCAACTCGCCCATCCTGCACCCGGTGTTCGCCAAGTCGAACGGCTCGGGCGGCGTGGTCACCTGCACCGCCGGCGAGACCGGCTGCGTGAAGTTCGAGATCGCCGACATCAACGCCCTGATGGCCGAGGTCTACGTCGACGGCGATGCCGCCTTCATCGGCGCCCGCTGCGACACCAAGCCCACCGACATCCCGCGGGACGAGAGCGGGCGGATCACCAAGGACGGCTGCGATGGCGTGAACGCCGGCTCGCTGCTGATCGCCGCCTCGACTCTGCTGAAGCAGGCGCACCTCCCGTTTGCGATCAACGCCCAGACCCCGACCAACACCGATGAGATCTGGAACCAGCCGGCCTATCGGTACCACGTCTATGATTACCGGACTCTCACCACCGCCCAGGCGGCCAACCTGGTCGCGCACGGCACCCAGACGGGCCCAGAGACGAGCTACCGCTGGAACACTGCCGCGCGCGGCTTCGTCTTCGTCGACCTGGGCCTCAAGTGGGTGACCGAGCACGGTCCGAACCTCGCGGTCTACTCGGGCACCCGCTCGACCCGGGAGATGCGCGTCACGGCGGTCATCGAGCTCGATAACCCCGCCAGCAATCCGAGCGCCACGATCCTGGGCGGCGAGTACCTGGACATCCCGAGCAGCGGCACCGACCGGCTGACCGTCCCGCCGTTCCTGTGGGTCGCCAAGGGCACCGGCATCGAGAGCCTGCCGACGTCGGTCGGCGGCGACTACCACAACCCCTACATCAAGCCGAGCGCCGTCAAGCAGCTGATTGCCCTGGGCCAGCGCTAATCGATAGCCGCTCTGTAGTCACTCCTTAGCTTACTCGCATCTCGCATTTCCCCCCTCGCATCTCCCATCTCGCAGCGCGCTGCCCGGTCTCTTTGCCGGGAGCGCGCCCCGCGTCAGCTGCGATCGCGAAGCGTAAAGTTCTGCAGACAATCAGGGCCTGGCCTCGTGGGCATGCTGCGGCCGCTGCGCCCACCAAGAAGACAAGTATGCCGCCGCCGCCAGATAAAGCCGGGCGGCTGCCGGGTCGGCACTGGCGGCGTCGAAGCACGCGTGCGTGTATTTGGCCAGGTGGGCGTCCTGATGCAGTGCGGCCCGGGTCGCCAGGCGGGCGGTAATCGCCGAGAGCGCGGCGGGCGGTGCGTGCCATACCCCAGCTGCGGCCAGCGCGGGCTCACTATCCAGGAGCGCGAGGGAATCTTTGCTCGCCGGGGCGGCGGGAGACCACTGCGGGTCCAGCGTGGTGGAGCCCTGCGTTGCGCGGAAGCCCAGGACATAGGTTGCCGCGACCGCCACCGCATCGCGCGGCTGGGCGCACGTGCCGGCGATCCCCAAGACTGCCTGCGGCATGGTCAGGCAGTGACTCCAGCCATAGGGCGCGTGCTCAGGATTGTCCTGCAGCATCGACAAGGCGGCCACGCGCAGCAGGATGCGGGTGGCGCTGCGCACGTCCAGGGAGTAAGTCGCGGCATCCAGGGTCTCAAGCGCCAGACCGCTGCTCTCTACCAGCGACATGACTGGATAGATGAAGGGGCTGCCGGGATCGCCGGGCGAGCGCGGGCGTCGCAGGCGCTCCATGAGATCCCCAGGATCGGTCGGCGCTGCGGTGCGCCCTTGGTACCACGAGAGCTTCCAATCCGGCTCGGCCAGGAGCTCGCGCACGAGCCCACGCAGAGTTCCGGCAATGGCCGCGCTGCGCGGCGCTACCCGCGGCAGCTGGAACAGGAAGATGCTCCCGTGGGCGGCAGCCGACAGCCGAGGCAGGATGTCGTCCGCCAGCGCCGCGGCCAGCTCGGTGGGGGTCAGCACGGCCGCCAGCCAGGCTGCCGCGCCATCGGCGGTCGCTGAATCCCCTGCATTCAGGGCCGCCCTGAACGCCGCGAGCGCCTCTGCAGGCTGGTCGTAGGAACTGGGCGCCGGCTCGGGCACCTCCTCTCCCGCCTCCTTATAGGCCGCGCCCAGCCACAGCAGGCGCTGCCGGGCGGCCTCCCGCGCCACCGGCTCGACCATGGGCAAGAGGGCCGCGCGCGCGAGCAGCTCCAGCGGCGCGTGCAGGACGAACGAGCTGGCCCGCGCGAGCTTGGGCCGCGAGACGGCGAGCGCAATCACCTCGGCCAGCTGCGTATCGGACAGGTCGGCAAAGCCGCCGGCAAAGTAACCATCGATGAGGTCTTCAACCCGGGGGATCGCAAGGCGGGCAGGCAGAGACATGGGGGGACTCCTTGGTGCTGTCAGCTGAATACGTCCCCAGCATAGAAGTTCAAGTTAACTTGAAGTCAAGGTTTAATTATGGTCTACTTTCCCCATGAAGCAGGAGCTGTGGATTTCGATTGGTGAGGTCGCGGCGCGCACCGGCATTGCGACCTCGGCGCTGCGCTATTACGAGGCCAAGGGGTTCATCAAGTCGATGCGGACCGCGGGCAAGCAGCGCCAGTTTCACCGCGAGACGCTGCGCCGGATCGCCTTTATCCGGGTGGCGCAGGGTGTGGGGCTGACGCTTGAGGAAATCGGCGCGGCGCTGGCCACGCTGCCGGCGTCGCGGACCCCGACCAAGGCCGACTGGGCCCGCATCTCGCGCGCCTGGTGCCCGCGCCTGGATGAACAGATCGCGACGCTGCAGCGGCTGCGCGACAACCTGACCTCGTGCATCGGCTGCGGCTGCCTCTCCATCAAGGCCTGCGCGCTCTACAACCCAAATGACGTTGCCGCCCTTGGTGGCAGCGGTCCGCGCTACCTACTGGGCGACAAGCCGCCGCCGCTGCCCGGCAAGGACGCGGCGCGAAGACGGTAGGTACTGGGAAAAGCCCGGAGTTGAGCGGACCCGCCTGGGAGTGCTACGATGGTTTGCTAGCCAGCCGGCTGGAGGCCGATGGGCCACGTGCCGAGGTTATCTGTTGGGGGCAGCGGATGATTTACTTCGATGAGCCATGGTTGACAGTCCATTGGGATGAGTCCTGTCAAGCCGTCTGGATGGAATGGAAGTCCTACGTTGAGGGAGACGACGCCCGGCGCGGTCTGGAGGCTGGGCTGGCCCTGTTTCAGCGCAAGCACACGAGCCGTTGGCTGGCCGATGTGCGGCTGCTCGGCCCGGTGCGTCAGGTGGATCAGCAGTGGATCAACAGGGACTGGTTCCCGCGCGCCATCGCGGCGGGGCTGCGCTTCATGGCCACCGTGGTGCCAAAGTCGGCGATTGCCCGGATGTCGGTCAAGCAGATCATGAGCAAGGTCAATGACGTCGATATCGTCAATAACAACTTCGCCGACCTGGAACAAGCGCGCTCCTGGCTCCGCAGCCAGCCAAAATAGGACTCGTGCCAAGCTGCCCTGACCTTCTGCCAACACTCTTGGCGGCAGCGGCATAGTGATGGACCAAAGGCGCTGCTCGCTCGCCCTTGCCGCCGTGACGCCCCTAATCGGTGGGACTTCAAGAATCAGGGCCGCGTCAAGTGAGAGCGCTTGCTCGGATAATCAAGGACTATTGTAAGGGGCGGCGAGTGTACGATACACTGCGGTCATGAAGAAGTCGCAGCGAGTCAAGCGAAGCCTTGGTCGTGTCTCATTGGCAGTGCCCTTCGTGCTCACGGCGGCGCTGTCGCCGGCAGAGGCCAAGAGCTCCTCGGCGGCCAAGCCTGGGGTATCGGAGAACCCGCCGCCGCCCAAACCGGCCGTCGCGGTCAGTCCGTCGCCGACGCCGGTGGTCACGGGCAATCCGCCGCCGCCCAGGCCGGCCGTCGCGGTCAATCCGCCACCGGCGCCGGCGGTCACGGGCAATCCGCCGCCGCCCAAGCCGGCCGTCGCGGTCAATCCGCCGCCGACACCGGTAGTCACGGGCAATCCGCCGCCGCCCAAGCCGGTGGTCTTGGTCAATCCGCCGCCGCCCAAGGCGGTCATCACGGGCAATCCGCCGCCGCCTAAGGCGGTCATCACGAGCAATCCGCCGCCGCCCAAGCCCTCGGTATTGACGAAATAGGAAGGAGCGCCTTGTGATCGGTCGTCCGGCGCGTGCACGTCGTCCCACCGCTTCGGCGCGGGTAGTCCAAGAGTGGCAGCGCCGAATCGCCGCGGAGTACCGCTCGGCTGCGATCACGCAGCACTTGACTCTGCTGCTCACGCAGATCGGGGCCTCGCCGGATCTTATCCTGGCGGGGCTGCGCATCGCGGAGGATGAGCTGGCGCACGCCAGGCTCAGTCACCAGGTCGTCATCGCCGCCGATCGGAGTGCGGCACCGCTGCCGCTCGATCGCGGGGAGCTCGGCCTGCCGCTCCAGGATGGCGAGGCGCTGGAGCACAGCGTCCTGCGCGCCTGCGTCGGCATCTTCTGCCTGGGAGAGACGGTCGCGGTGCCGCTGTTCAAAGAGCTGCGCGCCAGCTGCACGGTGGCGGTCGCGCGGCGCGCCCTGGATCGCATCCTGCGCGATGAAGTCCGCCACCGCGACTTCGGCTGGACGCTGCTCGCCTGGCTGCTGGAGACGCCCCACGCCCCGGTCCTGCGCCAGCAGCTCCTCGGCGAGCTGGCCGACCTGTTCGGCTCCGTCCGCGCAAGCTACGGCGCGATTCCCGCCGAGTCCGAGTCCGAGCTCGATGCCGAGATGGATCCCGCCGACCGCGCCTGGGGCCTGATGCCGCCGGCGCTGTATCACAGCGCCCTGGAGCGCACCTTCGAACGCGACTATCTGCCGCGCTTCACCCGCCTCCAGATCGACCCGACCCCGGCCTGGAAGCGCAGCTCAGAGCTCTACGAGAGGCCCGTTCCGATGTAGCGAGATCGGGTATTCTGTTCTTGTGAAAGACCAGGCCCAATCATGCACGGCCCCGGCCAGCCGCGACCGCTGTGTCGACTGTTCCTCCACCCAGGCCGAGGTCCCCTCATCCGCGGGCGGGCCGACCGAGGAACCGCCGCACCCAATGATGCTGGCGCTCAGCAAGACGGTCCGGCAGCGGCTGACCGGTGTCGTCGATGAGCGCATTCAGGCCCTGCTGGCAGAGGTGCTCATCGCTCGCCAGGACCTGCGGCTGATCCCAGATGCCCGCATGCAGCTCGACCTCGCAGAGCTGGTGCTCGACGAGCTCCTTTCCGAAGCGCCCAATATGATCCTGGTCGAGCGGCTCATGCAGGATCTGCGGCGACAGATCGGCGGGCGGGCGCGGCGGCTGTTCCGCCAGCTCCTGAGACTCGCGCAGCCGCAGGTGGCTGTCGTGATGGGCCTGCTGGGGGCGCTGATGATCTTCGGGCCCAGCGGCTATCTCCTGTCCGTCATTGCCAACCGCATGCTTGCCGGCCAGGGGCTGATCTCGACATCAATCCTGACAGAGATCATCTGGGTCGGACTTGTCGGTGCGCAGGGGAGTGCGCTCAGCATAGTCGTCCGCCTGCCCGACTTCGGTCACCGCCAGCCGCCGATGATGGCCTTCTTCACCGGACTGTTCAAACCGTTCATCGGCATGTCGTTTGCGCAGCTGAGCTACGCGCTGCTCAAGGCCGGTCTGCTTCCGCTCAGCGCGCCCGGCGGCACCTGGCTCTTCGTTACGATCGGCTTCCTGGCCGGCTTCAGCGAGAGGCTGGCCAAGGATCTGGTCTCGATTGGCGAGCAGTCCGGTCTCGGCGCCCGCTCGCCCAAGGCCGGCCGGGGGACCAGCGACTCCTGTTAGATGGCCGCGGAGTGCCACCCAGGCGGCTGCGGAATGCCTTTATTGCTTCGCCGACAGGCGGACGTTCTTGCCGATAAGGTAGGCGCCGTCTGGTCCTGGCTGCTTTCGTACCGC
>DAOMZC010000267.1:0-7799 GCA_035437965.1 Pseudomonadota bacterium | reverse complement strand
GCGATCGCCATGCCGCTGAGCTCCCTCCTCATCCTGCTCGCGACCGTTCACTCCCTGCGCGAGCAGCCGGTCAAAAAGGAAGTCGCGGAGCCCCTGCCGCTCCCGGCGCTGTACCCCGCGGAGGCCCAGCTATGAACGCGCTCGTCCTGACCCTGTTCGTGAGCCTCGTTCTGGTCATCGGCTCGGCACTGCTCTTCGGTTTTCTATTCCGAGAGCGCACGCACGAGCACGCCGACCGCATGGCCCTCCTTCCGCTTGAAGACGACGGCACCAATCAACAGAAAGAAACTGGATCATGAGAGAAGTGCATATCACCTACGACGACCTTTCGGTCCGCCGGTTCCTGGTGGCATCGGTGTTCTGGGGCGTTATCGGAATGCTCATCGGGCTGATCATCGCCTCGCAGCTGGTGTTCCATCAGCTGAACCTGGCCCCGTGGTTCAGCTTCGGACGGCTGCGGCCGCTGCATACAAACGCGGTGATCTTCGCCTTTGTCGGCAACATGCTGTTCGCCGGGGTCTATTACTCGACTCAGCGGCTGTGCAAGGCGCGCTCGTGGAGCGACCTCCTATCGTCTATACATTTCTGGGGGTGGCAGCTCATCATCGTCGGCGCGGCCATCACGCTGCCGCTCGGCTACACCCAGTCCAAGGAGTACGCCGAGCTCGAGTGGCCGCTCGACATCGCCATCGCCGGAATCTGGGTAACGTTCGGGGTGAACTTCTTCATGACCCTGAAGAACCGCCGCGAGAAGCACCTGTTCGTCGCACTGTGGTTCTATATAGCGACGATCGTGACGGTCGGCATCCTGCACATCGTCAACAGCCTGGCCCTGCCGCTCGGCCATGGGCTCAAGAGCTACTCGCTCTACTCGGGCGTGCAGGACGCCCTGGTGCAGTGGTGGTACGGGCACAACGCCGTGGCCTTCTTCCTGACGACGCCGATCCTCGGCATCATGTACTACTTTTTGCCCAAGGCGGCAGAGCGTCCGGTCTACTCCTATCGGCTCTCCATCGTCCACTTCTGGGCCCTCATCTTCATGTACATCTGGGCCGGACCGCACCACCTTCTTTACACCGCGCTGCCCGACTGGGCGCAGTCGATGGGGATGGTGTTCTCGCTCATGCTGTGGGCGCCGTCGTGGGGGGGGATGATCAATGGGCTCCTCACCCTGCGCGGCGGCTGGCACAAGCTGCGCCAGGATCCGGTGCTGAAGTTCTTCATCGCCGGCGTTACTTTTTACGGCATGGCGACTTTCGAGGGGCCGCTCTTGTCGATAAAGAGCGTCTCTGGGCTGGCCCACTATACGGACTGGATCATCGGCCACGTCCACACCGGCGCGCTCGGCTGGAACGGCTTCATGGCCGCCGGCATGTTCTACTTCCTGGTACCGCGGCTGTGGGGCCGCCCGCTGCACAGCCAGGGGGCCGCCGACACCCACTTCTGGCTCGCCACGGTCGGCATCCTCCTTTACACCGTGTCGATGTGGGTAAGCGGCGTCACCCAGGGCCTGATGTGGCGCGCGACCACCGAGGACGGGGCGCTCCTTTATCCGAACTTCGTCGAGACGCTGCTCGCCATCCGGCCGCTGTACATCACCCGCATGGTCGGCGGCGGACTTTACCTGGTCGGATTCATCCTGATGATCTGGAACCTGCTCAAGACGATCCGTGCCGGCGCGCCGGTCGTAACCACGGTTACGGTGGTCGAGCCGGAACCGGACAGGCGCCCCGCGCCGAGCTGGATGCAGATGCTGTTTTCCCGGCCGCTGATTCTGTGCGCAGCGGCCCTGTTCCTGGCAACCGCCTTCGCGCTGGTCGAGTCGGTGGCCATCAGCGCCTTGATCATCAGCGGAATGCTCGCTCTGGTGGTGATTACCTGGCTCTGTTTCGTGCTCTCGCCGGATGAGGACGGACGGCTGCACTTTCACCGGCTGCTGGAGGGCCGCTCGCTGATATTTACCGTCCTGGTCCTCATCGCGGTGCTCATCGGCGGCGTGGCGGAGCTCTTGCCCACCCTCATCGTCGATCGCGCGGTTCCCAAGACCGGCGCGATCGCCACTCCCTATCGGCCGCTCGAGCTTCACGGTCGCGACATCTATGTGCGCGAGGGCTGCTACCTGTGCCACTCGCAGATGGTACGACCGTTCCGCAGTGAGAAGCTGCGCTACGGCGATCCCAGCCAGGCCGGTGAGTTCATCTACGATCACCCGTTCCAGTGGGGCAGCAAGCGGACCGGCCCGGATCTGCACCGCGTTGGTGGGAAGTACTCCAACCTCTGGCACTATCAACACCTAGTCGACCCGCGCACGACCTCGCCCGGCTCGAACATGCCCTCCTATGCGTTCCTGGCCGAGCGGAAGCTCGACCTGGGAGACACGGCGCTCAAGCTCGCGGCCATGCAGAAGCTCGGGGTTCCCTATCGGGCGCAGGACTTGCAGAACGGCAATGCCGAGCTGCAGGCGAGCGCCCGGGCCGTGGCCGGCGAGCTGCGGCAGCAGGGCGTCGAAGCGGCCTGGGACTCGGAGATCGTGGCGCTGGTGGCGTACTTGCAGCGGCTGGGCAGACACCCGGCCCAGGCGAAATAAGGAGCTTTATCATGTATCAGGAATTCTTTCTGCAAAAGGGCATGCTCGTTCTGCCCATTGTGGCGCTGATGTCGTTCATCCTGTCGTTTGCGGCGATCCTGTGGTGGTCGCTGCGGGCGACGCAGCAGCCGCACTACCAGCAGCTGGCCGAGCTTCCCCTGGCCGCCGACCGCACCGTGCCGCCCGCGGGGGTGCCAAAGGAGGGAGCGCGGCCATGAGCCCTACCAGCACAGACGGTGCTCCAGGGGTGGCAGCGGAAAACGACACCCAGCACGACTACGACGGAATCCGCGAGCTCGACAACCCGCTGCCGCGCTGGTGGCTCGTCACCTTCTACGGCGCGGTCGTCTTCTCGGTCGGCTACTGGTTCTACTATCACACGCTGGCGGTGGGTGAGCTGCCGCTGGCGGCCTATGCGGCGGAGCTTGCGGCGGGCGAGAAGCTGCAGCTTGCCGCCGAGCTGCAGGCCATCGGGGAAGATCAGCTCGTGGCCCTCTCCAAGACCCCCGACGCGGTGCAGCGGGGAGCCGCGGTCTTCAAGCAGAACTGCGTCGCCTGCCACGGCGAACGCGGGCAGGGAATCATCGGTCCCAATCTGACTGATTCCTACTGGCTGCACGGCAGCAAGGCCAAGCAGATCCATCAGGTGATCGCCACCGGCGTGCTAGACAAAGGAATGCCGTCCTGGCGTCCGGTCCTTGGCCCGGGCAAGGTGCAGGACGCCACCGCGTTCGTCCTCAGCCTGAAGGGCACGAACGCGCCGGGCAAAGCAGCGCAGGGTCTAAGCGACGACGGTCGGACCGCGCCCTAGCAGCGCCGAAGGGAGGAGACCGTGCTCAATAATTCGCCCAACCTGGAGCGCCTGCATGTGCTTGATGAGCGCGGCGGCCGCCAGTACGTCTACCCCGCCGATGTCCACGGGCGCTTCACCCGCCTGCGGCCATGGCTGTTCCTGCTGCTCATGGCCTTCTACGCGGCGCTCCCCTGGATCACCATCGGGGGCCATCCCGCCGTGTTCCTGGACATCGCGGCGCGGCGTTTCTTCCTGTTTGGCCGGACGTTCAATGCCCAGGATTTCTATCTGGTCTTCTTCCTGCTTACCGGCATCGGCTTCCTGCTCATCGTCCTGGCGGCGCTGTTTGGCCGCGTCTGGTGCGGGTGGGCCTGCCCGCAGACGGTCTTTCTGGAGGGCCTGTACCGGCGGATTGAGCGCTGGGTGGAAGGCTCGGCGGCCCGGCGGCAGGCCCTGGCGCGCGGCGGATTCACCCTGGAGAAGCTCGCGCGCAAGGCGCTCAAGCACGCGCTGTATCTTCTTATAACTTTCGTCCTTGCGCACCTCTTTCTCGCCTACTTCGTCTCGGCAGAAAAGCTTCTGCGGATGATCGCAGAAGGTCCGCGCGGTCACTCGGGCACGTTCCTGTGGGGGCTCGGGCTCACTGCAGCTCTGTACTGGAACTTCTTCTGGTTTCGCGAGCAGCTCTGCCTGATAGTCTGCCCCTACGGACGCTTGCAGTCGGCGATGCAAGACCCCGATACGATCCACATCGGCTACGATCAAAGGCGCGGTGAGCCGCGCGGCAAGCTGCAGACGGTGAACGCCGGCGACTGCGTGGACTGCCGCCGCTGCGTGGCGGTCTGTCCGACCGGCATCGACATCCGCAACGGGCTGCAGATGGAGTGCATCGGCTGCGCGGCGTGCATCGACGCCTGCGATGAAATCATGGGCAAGGTGGGGCGCGCCCGAGGGCTCATCCGCTATGACTCGGAGCGCGCGTTCAAGAGCGGGCAGCGCCGATTCCTGCGTCCGCGACTGTACATCTATACGATCCTTGGCCTGGTGGGGCTCGTCGTGTCGCTCGTCATCTGGGTCCGCCACCAGCCTTTCGAGGCCAATGTCCTGCACAGCCGCGGCACCGCCTATGTCCTTGATGGGGAGCTCGTGCGCAATCAGGTCCTCCTGCACCTCGTCAACAAGAACGCCGGCCCCTCGGAGCTGATCGTCGAGCCGGTGCTGGCTACGGCAAGCGGCGCCGCGCCCGTGGAGTTCATCATTCCGCAGGCGCGGGTAACACTGCGCTCGCTGGAAGGGCTTACGGTGCCCGTCATCATCACCTTGCCGCGAACGGCGTACCGGAAAGGAATGAGTTCCCAGCTGCGGGTGCGTGACGGCGCCTCGCAGAGCGTGCGTGTGCTCGAGGTGCCGCTGGCCGGTCCGAGCGTGCTGCCCGGGACGGCGCGCCCGTGAGCCCGCTGCCTGCCGCCTACGTCCACGTGCTCGGCCTGGGCCTACTATGGACCAGCACCCACTGCGCTTCGATGTGCGGCCCCCTGCTCTGCGGGCTGCACATCGGCGGAGCGCATCCCAGCAAAAGGACGAGCGTGCGGCGCGGCCTCCTGGGAGTGCTTGTCTATCAAGCCGGGCGCAGCCTGACCTACGCCTGGCTTGGCGGGCTGGCCGGCCTTATAGGGGCCGGGCTGAGCCGGATCTTCACCGCGGCCGGCGGGGTGCTGGCTTTGATCTTCGGAGCGCTGCTGCTCGGGTCGGTAGCGCGCGCCCGGCAGCCGCTGGTCGCGCTGCGCCGCCGCCCCGGCCCGCCGATCACGGCGGCGGCGCTTCGCGAAGTCCGGCGCCTGCTTTCGCCGCTGCTACTGAGCACCCATCCGCTGCGCGAGCTGGCGCTTGGCGCCACGATGGGCTTTCTGCCGTGCATGATTCCGGCATGGGCGCTCGGCCAGGCCGCCACCACGGGCTCGCCGGTTCACGGCGCCGCGGTCATGCTGCTGCTGGTCCTTTTGACGACCCCGGTCCTGCTGCTTACCACCCAGCTGCCGCGCCTTGGCTGGGCGCTGCCCGAGGGCCTACGCAGCCGGCTAGCGCGGTGGCTGCCCGCGGTCTCGGGCGTGTGGCTGCTCCTGGTCGGCGGCGCCGGGCTGGGTCTGTGGCGACATGCGCACCTCGGCATCACCTTGCTTGGGCAGCCATTCATGATGATGCTGTTCTGACATACAGGGCGGCTCGCCGGGCCGGCGCGGCGGTGTGCCGGCTCGGGCAAGCTGATGCGCCGCCGCCGACCGTGCTAGCATCCCCAGCGTGTCTCACCGAAGTCACCTGGATCGTCAAGGAGGTCGATTCATCTGCGTACACAGGGTCGGATACTCGCCGGGGGAGCGAACATGATCGAGCTGGCACCAGGATGGCTCATCGAGGTCGAAGACAGTACCCCTAACCATTGGGTTGGTTCGTGTCGCGACCTCGTGATAGCCTTCGCCTACCCGGGCTCACACAACGACCTGCGGCACGTACAGGCGATCGCGCGGTGCATCGAGCGGCTCGGAAAGAATAGCAAGAACGGCGTCCGCATACTCTTCGTCCTACCCCCGCTGCATGCCAAGCCACCGGATGAGAAAGTACGCCGTGCGCTCGTCGATGAGATACGCAAGAGCGCTGCGCAGATCGCAATCGTCGTCACTGTCGTCGAGGGCACTGGCTTTGGCGTGGCGATTCATCGCGGTGTACTCACCGGCATTCTGGCGATGGTGCGCCCCAAGTTTCGCCTGGTCGTCGAGGGGAGTGTTCGCGCCGGACTCAGCTTATTGCTCGACAGCAAATCTGCAGTTTTCCAGCCGCTTCTGCGATATTGCGAAGACCGCTTGACGGGACCGAGTTAGAGTTCAGGTAACCTGATGAGCACGAAACTTCTGCAGCTGGCGCGCGAGCTGTTTGGTCAAGGCCGCTGCGATGCCAGGAAGATGGCGCGCTTCACCCAAGCGGCGGCGCGGCTCGTCGATGGCCATGGCCGCGCCACCGACGATCTGCAGCGGATCATACTTCTTGTCGAGAAGCTGTATTCAGCGGCCTTCTCCGCGGCGGCGCGCGAGCTGTTTACGAGCCTGGTGGCGCAGGTCGGCGGCAAGCTTTCGCAACCGCTGCCGCTGCCGAAAAACCGTGTGCCTTATTGGCTGAAGGATCCGCACCCGCTTGCCAACTTTCAATCGACGCCGCAGCTGCCACGGCGCGCCGATGTCGTGGTGATCGGCGCGGGGCTCACCGGTGCGGCGGCGGCCTATTATCTTTCCCTGGCGTCGCGCAAGCTCGATGTCGTGATCCTCGATGCCGGCGATCCGGCGACGCAGGCCAGCGGTCGCAACGGCGGCAACTTCGAGCTGATTCCCGAGAACTTCTTCGGCGACTACGGCAGCTATGACGGCCTTGCCAATGAGCGCTACAAGTTCCTTAAAAATTCCTATCCCACAGTCGCCGATTCAGTCCTTCTGGCCCAGGCGCAGCGCAGTGCAGCGGTCATCATCCGCTTCGCCCTGCAGAACGCGGCGCGCATGCTCGCGGTCATCGCCGATGAGAAGCTGGAC
Source organism: Pseudomonadota bacterium (assembly GCA_035437965.1). Classification (GTDB taxonomy): domain Bacteria; phylum Myxococcota_A; class Polyangia; order Palsa-1104; family JAEUJZ01; genus CALFML01. The sequence goes on along the minus strand of DAOMZC010000267.1, from coordinate 844 downwards.
TGCGATTTGTCGCAGTCGGGCTGGCTGCGCATCGCGATGAACCGCCGCGAAGAAGCGGCGCTGAAAGACGAGGTGAAGCTGGCGCGCAGCCTGGGCGCCAACATTCGCCTGCTCGCGGCTGAGACGATCCGCACCCGCTACGGCATGCCGACCAAATGGAGCGGCCGCATCGTGTACGGAAACGGAAACTATCACCCGTTCAAGCTCGTGTGCGGCGAGCTGCAGTGCGCATTATCGCGCGGCGTCAAGCTGTACACGCGCACGCTCGTCTCGACGATAAAGTCGCTGCGCGCCGATCACCACGAGGTCGTCACGGCGCGCGGCACGATCCGCGCGAAGAAGGTCATCGTCGCCACCAACGCCTTCACCGCGCAGCTCTATCCCGAGCTGTCCGCCATCCGCTATTTCCGCAGCCAGATCGCCAACTTCGAGCACGTCATCGATCCGCTGCGCGGCATCACCATGACCGCCAAGGATGGCGACATCTACGCCAACTTCCCCGCCGCCGGGCGCTACACCGATGCGCAGGGCACCCGCCGCGGCATGCTGCACGTCGGCGGCGGCAAGGACGTGCCGGCCCGCGATCCGTGGCGGCCGGTTCCCTCGCGCGCCGTGTGGCAGCTCTTGCAGGCCGAGGTCGCGCACTATTTTCCCGACACCCGCGGCCGGCCGGCCTCGCGCCTGTGGGCCGGCCCGATGGCCTTTGTCGAAGGGAAGCACGGCATGCGCCTGCCGGTGCTGGGGCCGCTGGGACAAGGCGCGCGGCAAGGCGTCTTCATCGCCGTCTGGTGCAACGGCTACGGCGGCAGCGCCAAGGGCTTGGGCCTCACGTATCCGGGGCCCC
>DAOMZC010000266.1:0-7809 GCA_035437965.1 Pseudomonadota bacterium | reverse complement strand
CAGGACCGCGGCGTCGCGCCACCCGGGCGCATCCACCCCCGCCAGCAGCACGCCGCTCACCCCCGCGGCGCGCGCCCGCTCGACCTCGGCGTCGCAGACCCCGGCCATTCGTGGGTCGTGGAGGTGGCAGTGCGAATCGAACACGCGCCGAGTCTATCAGGCCGCGGCGAAACTCCAAGCCGCGCCCGCGCTCGCAGCTCGGCAGGAGCGAGCGCGCGCCCGGCGCGGCAGGCCGCTGGGGAGGAACCAGCGCGGCGGGCTAAAGGGCTAGTTGGCCCCGTGGCACTTCTTGAACTTCTTGCCGCTGCCGCACGGGCAGGGATCGTTGCGGCCGGCGGTTTGCTTGCTCCGCGCCTGGGCGCGCATCTGGCGCTGGCCGGCGACGATCGGGGTCAGCTGGTCGCGCAGGAAGGCGTAGCGCTGGCCGTAGACCTTGGCGAGGTCCTTCTGGCCCTTGAGCAGGTTATGTACCAGCACGAACAGCTGGTTCGGGTGGACGCCCGGCGAGACCTCGACCACCGACGGCTGCGCGTCGGGGAACGAGTACAGCACCTTGCCCAGGGTCTGCGGCGCCCGGGTGTCGCCGACCGGGGCGGTCATCACCGTCCACACCACGCGCTTGCAGTCGCACTTGGGCTCGATGCAGTAGGCGTCGGCCAGGCCGAGCATGAACTGCGTCGGCTTCTCGTCCTCGCCGCCGGCCTCCCCGTCGGCCTCACCCGCCGCGCCGTCTTTCTTCTTGGCCGGCGGCGTCACCGTCATCGTGAACATGGGCACGCCCTCGGAGCGGAAGACCTGCGCCCACGGCACCACGTCGCTCGACTTGAGGCCGGTCCAGTCGACGTAGCGGAAGTGGTGCTGCTTGCCCCACTCGCGGGTCTGCGCGTAGTGCTTGCGCAGCTGGCCGATCGCGCCTTCCTGCAGCGCCTTGCGCAGGGTGGCGCGCAGCACCTCGGCCGCCGGGTTGGCCTGCTTCTCGTCGAAGAAATCGACCCGGGTGGTGCCCAGATCGACGGTCATGACGATGCCGCCGAGGCGCACGTGGCCGGTGGCGCAGTCGCACCGTTCGTCGCCGCAGTAGAACTCTTCGACGGTCTGGCCGGCGACGGTGAGCGGCGGGTCCTTGGGGCTGTCTTGGGTGGGGGCGATGTCACTGTAGGGGATCAGGGCCATTTTCTTGCCTTCGAAGTTTAGGAGCTGGGCTGCGCGGACTCACCGAGCGGGCTCGCCGATTCAAGCACCTTCTCGGCCAGCGCCGCGCGCTGCTCGCGCCGGCAGTCGCGGGCCAGCGCCGCGACCTTGGCCGCGGGCTCGGTGCCGACGAAGCGCGCGGTCTCAAACAGGTAGATGGCCTCGAGCTCGGCGTAGGCATGCTCGAGCTCGCGGTTGAAGACCAGGTAGTCGTAAAGGTGGTAGTGGCGGAGCTCCTCGGTGGCCTTGCGCAGGCGCGCTTCGATGACCGCCAGGTCGTCGGTGGCGCGGGTGCGCAGGCGCTCCTCCAGCACCTGCAGCGACGGCGGCAGGATGTACACCAGGCGCGCCTCGTCGGGGAACTCCTGGCGCAGCTTCTTCGCCCCCTGGTAGTCGATGTCGAGCAGGATCTGCTGGCCGCCGGCGAGCGCCGCCCGCAGCGTCGGCAGCGAGGTGCCGTAGCGGCGGCCGTGGACGACGCACCACTCGGCGAACGCGCTGGCCGCGACCATGCCGTCGAACTCGGCGTCGCTCACGAAGTGATAGTCGATGCCGCCCTGCTCGCGCCCGCGCCGCGGCCGCGTGGTGTACGAGACCGAGAAGCGCAGCTCGCGGTGCTCATCGAGCAGCCGCCGCGCCAGGGTCGTCTTGCCCGCCCCCGACGGCGAGGAGACTACGAGGAGGAGGCCGCGCGGGCGGCCAGCCGCCGGCTGCAGCGACAATGTCTGCGACGATGCCTGCGACGATGCCTGCGACGATGCCTGCAACGATGACAGCGGCGATCCCGGTCCTTGTCCCGAAGAACTCTGGGCTCGCTCGGCCACGGCGCGCCCCTACTCCTGCGCCTGGGCGCCGCCCTGCAGCTCGGGCTCGGGGGCCGGCACGCTCTGGGTCGAGGGCGGCGGGCTGCCGGCGGGCTCGGTGCCGCGCTCCAGCCGCTCGGCCACGGTCTCGGTCTGCAGCGCCGACAGGACGATGTGGTGCGAGTCGGTGATCACGATCGACCGCGTGCGCCGCCCCTGCGTCCCATCGATGAGCCGCCCGAGCTTGCGCGCCTCTTCCTTGAACCGCTTCATCGGCGCCGACTCGGGGCTGACGATCGCCACCACCCGCTCGGCGACCACGGCGTTGCCGTAGCCGATGTTCACCAGCCGCACAGCCCGCCCCTTGCCCACAGTACGTCTTGCGCCGCGACTTTCCGCGCCATCTTACTCGACATTTTGGATCTGCTCCCGCAGCCGTTCGAGCTCTGCCTTCATCGCCACGATGCGCGCCGCGACCTCGGCGGACTGCGACTTCGAACCGATTGTGTTCACCTCGCGGTGGAGCTCCTGGGTCAGAAAATCGAGCTGCCGCCCGGCCAGGGCATCACCTTGGCATAGCCGGGTAAACTCCGCCATATGGGCGCGCAGGCGGGTGATTTCCTCACTGACATCCAGGCGATCGGCGATAAGCGCAATCTCCTGCGCCAGGCGCTGTGGATCGAGCGGCTGGGCCGGGGCGCTGCCGTCGAGCAGGCGGGCGACCCGCTCGCTCAGGCGGCGGCGGTGCTGCTCGGGCGCCTGCTCGACGAGGCGGATGACCTCTTCGAGCAGCCGGCCGAGCGTTCCCAGGCGCGCCAGCAGATCGGTGTGCAGGGCCTGGCCTTCGCGCTGCCGGCTCTGGGCGAGTCCGTCGAGGGCCTTGTCGAGCAGGGGCTCGATGGCGCGGAAGCGGGACTCGGCGTCCAGATCGCGCTCGCCGAAGGTGAGCACCCCCGGCTGGGCGGTCACCAGCTGCAGCAGCGTCGCCTCGGCTCCCGGCGGCAGCGGCCCGGGGTGCGCGCCTTCGTCCCCAGCGGCCACGGGGCGCAGGACCTGCCACAGCCCGCGCAGGGCCTGCCCGTACGAGCGCCCGAGCTCCAGGTCCACCTGGACCTGCGGCCGCGCCGCCGCCGCCCCGTCCTGCCGCAAGGTGACGATCAGGCTGCCGCGGTGCACCCGCTTGCGCAGGGTCTGGGTGAGCAGCTGCTCGATCAGCGGATCGTTCCAGTTTGGCGGCAGCCGCAGCTTCAGGTCGAAGAAGCGGTGGTTGAAGCTGCGCATCTCGACGACGCAGCGGTGGCCCTGGACCTCGCCGCTGGCGTAGCCGAAGCCGGTCATGCTCCGCATCAGGCTGCGCTCCCCGGGGTCGTGGCGGCGGCGTTCTTGTACCAGGCGAAGGTCCGGCGCAGGCCCTCGGCGAACGAGACGGCCGCGGTGTAGCCGAGCAGCTCGCGCGCCAGGCGGATGTCGGCCCGCGAGTGGCGGACCTCCCCGGAGCGCGGCGCGGCGTGGCGGGCGACGATCGGGCCGCCGGCGGGCTCACCGGGCCGGCCCGGGTTGACGATCGCCCCGAGCTCCTTGAGCACGGCGAGCAGCGTCACCGACTCGCCGCAGCCGATGTTGATGACGCGGCCGGCGACCCGCTCGGCGGGGGCGGCGCAGGCAAGGAGGTTGGCCTGGACGACGTTGTCGACGTGGCAGAAGTCGCGCGACTGCAGTCCGTCGCCGAAGATCGTCGGCTGGACGCCGTTCAGGCAGGCGCGGATGAAGTTCGGGATCACCGCCGCGTACTGCGAGGCCGGGTCCTGGCGCGGCCCGAAGATGTTGAAGTAGCGCAGGGCCACCGCCGGCACCCCGTAGACGCGGCTGTAGATCGAGCAGTACTGCTCGCCGGTGAGCTTGGCGACGGCGTAGGGCGACAGCGGCGCGCACGGGTGGTCCTCGCGCTTGGGCTCCTCGGGCAGCAGATCGCCGTAGGCGGCGCACGAGGCGGCGAACACCACCCGGCGGATACGACCGTGGCGGCGGGCCGCCTCGAAGACCTGCAGGGTGCCGGTCGAGTTTATGCGATCGCAGTCGAGCGGCCGATCGATGGACCACGGCACCGACGGCATGGCCGCCAGGTGCAGGATGTAGTCGATGCCCAGAAGGGCGCGGTCGAGCAGGCTCGGATCGAGGATGTCGCCGCGCACGAGCTCGACCTGCCCGGGGTGCTGCGCGCGCAGCTCGGCGAGGTTCTTCTCGCGACCCGTGCTGAGGTTGTCGAGGACGCGGACGGTGTCGCCGCGCCCGACGAGGGCATGGGCAATATTGGAGCCGATAAAGCCGCACCCGCCGGTCACAAGATACGACGCCATGTCGGGCAGTTATACCGATCGCGACGGAACGGATCAATTACGATCTGCCCAAGCTGCGGAACTGCGTCCGCAAACGCCCATCGGGGCCCGGTCAGGATTCAGTGCAGTTCGGGCCGGCGCGAATCGGGCCGGGCCGGTTCGGGCCGGCGCGGAACCGGGACCCATGGATTTTTTGGGGGGACCTTGGGGGCTTCTGCGCGGTACCATAACACTCAGAGTTTCGCCGGTGTCGGAGTTCGTCGCCAAGGGGTGGTTGAAAGCGGCGGCTTTCTATGGCACCTGTATTATCTGTACGGGCATTTCATCTTCTAAGAAAAGCTAGAGGGAGGCCTCATGCGGACCTTGTTTGAGCACAGCCCCGTTGCGGCTCCGGGCGCGCGGGGAGAGGGGCGCAGCGTCCTTATTCGTCGTTCCGTCGCTGCTGCGCTGATCGGCGGCGTGGCGCTCTCCGGCGCTGTCGCTCTCGCAGAGGAGCCGATCGCGGTGTCCGATGAGCTGGCGCCGGCTACAGTGACCACGCAGTCGTCGACGACCACGACTACGGTTACCGCGACTCCGCCGGCCGCCGTGGCGCCCAGCGCCCCGGTCCTCCCGGCACCGCCGGTTTATGTTGCTCCGGCCCCGGTCGCCCCGGCTGCCCCGGCTGCCCCGGTTTTTGCCCCGGTCGCTCCCGCGCCGCCGGCCGGCAGCACCCAGGCTCCGTTCTACTTCAACGGCCCGGTGTGGATCATGCCGGCGCAGCCGGGCATCCAGCCGGTCATCCCGCAGCAGCTGCCGCCGCCGCCGGTGTATGTGCAGCCGCCGGTGCAGCCGCTGTATCGGCGGCCGCTGTACGCCCCGCCGCTGCGCCGCTACCCGCTGCGGCGGCCGAGCGTGCCGGCCCAGCGCGGTCCGGTGGTGGGCCTCGGCGCCCGCTTCACCGCGCTCGGGATCAGCAACCAGGAGATTTTCGGCCAGAAGCTGAACCTGATCGGCGGCGGCATCCAGGTCCGCTTCCGCAACCAGGGCCACTGGGGCTTCGAGCTCGGCATGGACGCCCTGCGCGCCAGCATCAGCGACGGCGCCTTCGTGCGCAGCTCGTACCCGTTTACGTTCTCGCCGATGCTGTACCTGCGCAAGAACCGGCGCGACACGCACTTCAACATCTACGCGGTCGCCGGCTTTGGTCTGATGTCGGACAACATCGTCCTTTACCAGGACAGCACCCAGGAGCGGAAGCAGCAGTTCTGGGAGGTCCTCGGGCAGGCCGGCGGTGGTCTCGAGATCCGGTTCACCCACCTGGCGCTGTTCGCCGACGTGCGGGCGATCGGCATGCTGCTCGACGACTCGACGCAGGCCGGTCAGTACTACCAGTACGTCGACGGCGGCCCGATTCCTTCGAGCAGCTTCGGCTACAAGGCCAACCTCGGCGCGATGCTGTGGTTCTAGCCGGCGGTCCTCGCCGGGCAGCGCCTTGAACTGCGTGAACTGAAGCCCAGCTTGGCCCCTGCGCTCGTCCGGTCGATGGTTTTGGGCCGGCGGGCGCTCTTGTCGCGCTAGACCTGCCTCGGTCATAAGGGTAATGCTGGGGCCACCACCTGCATGACTAAAGCCAAGCCTACTTCCGCGCGCCTGCCGGACTTTCCGCGCGGCGCGCCTCTCACCCTGGACTTTGAGGGGACCCAGGTCCCCGCGTTTGCCGGCGAGACCGTCGCCGTGGCCCTGCTTGCGGCCGGCGAGCAGGTGCTCAGCCGGTCGATCAAGTTCCACCGGCCGCGCAGCGCCTTCTGCCTGACCGGCGACTGCGGGGCCTGCCTCATGCGCATCGGCGGCCAGCCGAACCTGCGGGCCTGCCGGACACCGGTGAGCCAGGGCCTGCGCTGCGACCGCCAGAACGCCTGGCCCTCGGCCGATCTGGACATCCTGGCGGCGGCGGATCTGATGTTCCCCGAGGGGATGGATCACCACACGCTGATGACCGCGCCGCGGCCGCTGAACCAGGCGATGCAGCGGGTGGTGCAGCAGCTCGGCGGTCTGGGCCACCTGCCCGATCGCGCGCCGGAGCCGGCCGAGCTGCTGCCAGGCCGCAGCCGGCATGTGGCGGTGGCGGTGATCGGGGCGGGTCCCGCCGGGCTGGCGGCCGCGACGGCGGCGGCGCAGACCCTGGGCAGGCAGGGCGGCGCCGTGCTGCTCGTCGAGGCGGCGCTGGAGCCCGGCGGCAGCTACCTGAGCGATCCGCGGTTCGGGCGGCCCGCCGCGGCACAGGCGGTCGCCACGGCGCAGGCGGCGGGGGTAGAGCTGCTCACCGGCGCCGCCGCCGCCGGCTTCTACCCCGAGGAGCGCAACCCGCCGGCCCCAGACGGCTGCCTGGGACTGCTGGCGATCGCGACCCCGAGCGGGCTGCTCAAGCTCAGCGCCGACCGCTACATCTACGCCACCGGCGGCCACCCGCAGAACGCGCTGTTCGTCGACAACGACCGCCCGGGGGTGCTGGCGGGGCGCGCGGTCGGCCTCCTCCTTTGTGGCTATGGGGTACAGCTCGGCCGGCGTCCGCTGGTGGTCGGTCAGGGTGAGTATGCCGAGGCGCTGGCCGCCGGGCTCGCCGCCGCCGGCGCCGACGTGACGCGCATCGACGGACACAGCGAGCGCATGGCGCGCGCCGCGGGCAGCCCCTGGGTCGACGGCGCGGTCGTCACCACCCCGGCGGGCCTGGAGCGTCACCTCAGCTGCGACCTGATCGTGATAGTCGAGCCTCCGGCGGCGGCGTCCGAGCTCGCGCAGCTGCACGGAGCCCAGGTCGCCCTGCATCCCCAGCTGGGTTTCTGCATCGTCACCACGGGCAGCGGCCAGACTACTGCCCCCCAAGTCTGGGCCTGCGGTGAAGTCGCCGGTCAACCGAGCACGCGGGCCGCCGCCGAGCACGGGCAGCTCGCCGGCAGCGCCGCGGCGGCCGAGCTGCGCGGTTAGGGCCAGGGCTTCCCATGTCTATCTCAAACAAGATCATCGTCTGCCGCTGCGAAGATGTGACCCTGGTCGACCTGGAGCAGGCGCTGGCCGACGGCTACCTCGACATCGAGGAGGTCAAGCGGTTCACCGGCCTGGGCACCGGACCCTGCCAGGGCAAGGAGTGCCTGGTGCCGACCTGCAAGCTGCTGGCGCAGGCGCGGGCGTGCCACCCCGATCGCGCGCAGCGCCAGCCCGAGGCGCCGGCCACCGATCACCCGTTCACGGTGCGACCGCCGGTGTACTCGCTGGCCCTCGGCCTCCTGGCGCGCAGCGCCGAGCCGTCGGCCGCCCCGCCGCCCGCCCCGGCAGCTCCCCCGCACCCGGCTTCATCCGCCCCACCCTCCTCATCCGCCCCGCCTCCAGCTTCATCCGCCCCGCACCCGGCTTCATCCGCCCCGCACCCGGCTTCTCCGGCTCCAACCGCCCCGGCCGCTCCGGCCGCGGCCAACGGCACGACGACCGGTAGAGACGAG
>DAOMZC010000265.1:0-7809 GCA_035437965.1 Pseudomonadota bacterium | reverse complement strand
AGGCCGCCGCGGCGTCCCGGCCCGCCGGCAAGTAGCCCCGCCGGCTCGCGGCGGCCGCGTGCCGGATGAAACCGCCGCCGACTCGCTGTAGGCTGGGTAGAAACCGCACCCCCTTTGTGACCGCCGCTTATCGAGGTACCCCCGTGACCTTCCCCCCGCAGAACACGCAAGACTACATCGAGCTTGAGGACCGCTATGGCGCGCACAACTACCACCCGCTCGACCTGGTGATCCACACCGCCCAGGGGGCGTGGGTGACCGATGTGCAGGGCAAGCGCTACCTCGACTGCCTCAGCTCGTACTCGGCGCTCAACCAGGGCCACGCCCACCCGCGGCTCATCGCCACCCTCATCGAGCAGGCGCAGCGGGTGACGCTGACCTCGCGGGCGTTCCGCAACGACCAGCTGCCGCTTTTCAGCAAGGAGCTGTGCGAGCTGCTCGGCATGGAGCGCATGCTGCCGATGAACAGCGGCGCCGAGGCGGTCGAGACCGCGATCAAGGCGGCCCGCCGCTGGGGCTACACCAAGAAGGGCATCCCCGCCGACCAGGCCGAGATCATCGTCTGCGCCAACAACTTCCACGGCCGCACCGTGACGATCATCAGCGCCTCGACCGACCCCGACTACCGCGACGGCTTCGGCCCGTTCACGCCCGGCTTCACGGTGGTCCCGTTCGGCGACCTGGCGGCGCTGGAGAAGGCGATTACGCCGCGCACCTGCGCGTTCCTCGTCGAGCCGATCCAGGCCGAGGCGGGCGTGCTGATTCCCCCTGACGGCTATCTGCGGCAGGCGGCGGAGCTGTGCCGGCAGCAGCGGGTGCTCCTGCTCGCCGACGAGATCCAGACGGGCCTGGGGCGGACGGGCAAGCTGCTGGCCTGCGAGCACGACGGGGTGCGGCCCGACGCGGTGATCCTCGGCAAGGCGCTGTCGGGCGGCTGCTACCCGGTGTCGGCGGTGGTGGCGAGCAGCGAGGTGCTGGAGGTCTTCTCCCCGGGCAGCCACGGCAGCACGTTCGGCGGCAACCCGCTCGGCTGCGCCGTCGCGCGCACCGCGCTGCAGATCCTTGCCGACGAGAAGCTGGTCGAGCGCTCCGAGCGTCTGGGCGCCGCGTTCCTGCAGCAGCTGCGCACCCTGCGCAGCCCGCACATAAAGGAAATCCGCGGCCGCGGCCTGCTCATCGGCATCGAGCTGACCTCGGCGGCGCGGCCGTTCTGCGAGGCGCTGATGCACAAGGGCGTGCTGTGCAAGGAGACCCACGCCACCGTCCTGCGGGTGGCGCCGCCGCTGGTCATCTCCGAGGCCGACCTTACCTGGGCATTTGAACAGATCCGCCAGGTCCTGCAGGCTCAGTCGGTCAGCGCCGCCGCCTGAACACCGCCCGCCTCACCGGCGCAGCTCCGATAAGTCCTGCAGGCTCAGTTGGGGGCGGCGCTGCCTGAACGCAGCGCCCCGGCTGATGCAGCTCGCGACCGGCGCGCTCAGTCCTCGCCGAAGCTGGCCTGGGCGGTGCTGACGAGCGGCGCCTCGTCCGTCTTGGCTGAGTAGCTGCGGCAGAACAGCTCGGCGGTGCGCCGGCGGCTGGCGGCGCCATCGGAGTCGTCGTTCTGCTCCAGGTAGCGGCGCAGGCTGCGGTAGCAGGTGCCGAGCCGCTGGGCCGCCTGGGCGGCGGCGGCCAGGTTCCAGGCGTGAGCGGCCACCGCGGGCTCCAGCTCAAGCGCCCGCTGCAGCGGTGCCAGCGCCTCGTGCGGCTCGCCCAGGCGCAAGAGGCACAGCCCGAGCGCGCTGTGCACTGCCGGCTGGTCGGGAAACTCGGGCGCCAGCCGACTCAGCCGGCTGCGCGCCTGGGTCAGCTTGCCCTCGCCCAGCAGGTTCAGCGCCCGCGCCAGCCGGGTCAGCATGCGCTCGCCCGCCGGCCGCGGGCGGCGGACGGGCACGGCGCGCGGCGGCAGCCGGGTCGGCCGGTACTGCGCCATCAGGTGGCGGGCGACCTCGGCGGGCAGCCGTGGGTCGGCGATGAGGGCGGAGAACAGCGGCCGCGCGAGCGCCCCGCCGTGGTGCGCCACCTCATCGACGAACTGGCGCAGCTCGGCGGCCGGCACCTGGGAGAAGATGAGGTCGAGCGCCTGCGCGAGGTCGGCGGCGCTGTCCAGGCTGCCCAAGAGCTCGCGCACCGAGGCCGCGAGCAGCGCGTCGGGATCCTGCAGCACCACCTCATCCCCAAGCGGCGCCCCCAGATCCGCCAAGAGGGCCAGGGCGCGCGCCTTCACCGAGTCGGTGTGACGCGAGCTCTTGAGCAGCTGGTTGAGCCGCTGCAGCACCCGCTCCCGCAGCTGCGGCCGCTTGCCCGGCGCCGCGAGCGCGCGCAGCAGACAGTGCGCCCAGGACGCCTCGTAGCTCGACTCGGCGCCGAGCGCCTTCAGCAGCGCCGGCAGCGCCGCAAGTCCCGCCCGCCGGACCTGACGGAGCAGGCGCTGCCGCTCAAGCCCGGTGGCGCAGGAGCCGCCGCGCGCCCGCGCTAGCGAGCCCACCACCTCGCGCAGCGGCGCCAGCGAGCCCGAGATCTTGGCGTCCCGCACCGGCCTCGGCTCGGGGCTGCTCACGGCCGGCGGCGTCCTGGCTGCTACTGGTTCCTTCCCGGCATCGCTCTCGGCGAGGTTTCCTTTCAGTCCGGGCAGGCAGACAAGCTTCGGGCTGCGCGGACCTTGGTACGGCTCACTGGCGGCGGTGTTCATGCAGCGGCTCCAGTCGGTAGCGGTTCGTATCGGTTCGGTATCGTCGGCAGCGGCTTCGCCGGCTGTCGGCCAGCTCGGCTATGAGTCTGCAGTCGGCTTCTGTCAGCCCGTCCCGGTGGGGGGCGGCCTGCGCAAGCATCGATGCAGTTACATTGCATGTATGGTCACGCCCAGTCAACCAGAGTCAACCAGAGTCAACCAGAGTCAACCGGGCCGCGCGCCGCCAGACCACCGCGTTCGCGCCCCGACCCGCCGCAGCGAGGCGGCCGGCCAAATTAGTCCGACCTTTTCGCACCCCGGCCCGCCACTGCGCCAATGTGGCAAGACGTGGTGTAAAATGTTGTAATCTCACGAAAACTCGTACTAGGTTTGCTTTGTTGGAGGACCAGCAATGTCTACCGGTAGAACTTTCGGTCGTACCGCTCCTGACTCGATGGTTCCTCTGGATCGCCCAGAGGGTTCCCTAAGTACTTCGGCGCCTCCCTCGAAGCTGCAGAGTCGCGGCCGGCGGCGCGGTCTGCGGGCCGGTCTTGCGCTGCTCGGCTGCCTCGGCCTGGCCGGCGGACTCAGCTGCGGCGCGCTGGGGCGCGATGGCGGCGAGCAGAACCTTGACCCCGACGACCCCAACATGCCGCACCTGGTGTCGCTGACGCTCAAGCCGAACAACGACGTGCTGCTCGTCGACCTCAAGACCGAGGCGACCAAGCAGTTCACCGTCCGCGGCCTGTTCTCGGACGGCAGCAGCTCCGACTTCTCGCGCAAGGTGAAGTTCACTCTCGACAACAACGCGGTCGGCAAGTTCGCCGGCCCGACGTTCAAGAGCGCCGTCCTGGAGCAGAACAAGGTCGACTTCGCCAAGGTCTACGCCAAGTTCAACTACAACGGCCGCGACCTCGCCACCGTCGCCAACCTGACCATCGTCTGGCTGCGCACGACCGGCAACTCGCAGGACTTCTTCTTCAACCTGCCCTACAAGATCAACCCCCAGACCAAGCCCCTCACCTTCTCGACCGAGGTGCAGTCGCTGGACGTGTTCTTCGCCGTCGACACCACCGGCTCGATGGGCGGCGAGATCAACCAGCTCACCCGCAGCCTGCAGACGGTGATCATCCCCGGGGTCAAGGCGGCGGCGGCCAAGGACGCCTGGTTCGGCGTCGGCGCGGTCGACGACTGGCCGACCGGCAGCTACGGCAGCCCGAACTGCGGCGGCGGCGGCGATGATCAGCCGCTCATCCTTTTGCAGGGGATGACCGATGACGTGATGAAGGCGCAGAACGGCGTCCAGCAGCTGCTTCGCGGCAGCAGCCCGCGCGGCTGCGGCAACGACCTGCCCGAGGGCCAGATGGAGGCGCTCTACCAGATCGCCACCGGCGACGGCCAGATGGGCGCCGGCGCCAACATCCCGGCCAACCACAAGGGCGTCGGCGGGGTCGAGTTCCGCGACGGCGCGCTCCCGGTCGTGGTCTCGATCACCGACGCGTCGTTCCACAGCAAGAACGACGTGCCGGCGCGGTCCTGCGGCGGCAACGTGGACTACGGCTCCGATGTCGCGCCGTTTGCCCACACGCGGCAGGAAGTCGTCGAGAAGATGAACAAGATCTGCGCCAAGTCGGTCGGCATCTCGGCCGAGGTCAACAGCGATCCGAACTGCATCGGCACCAAGGACCTCGTCTACTTCGCCAATGAGACCGGCGCCGTCGTCCCGCCCGAGGCGTGGGACGTGCCGATGCGGCCGGCCAACTGCGCGATGGGCAAGTGCTGCACCGGCCAGAAGGGCGCCGGCGAAGAGCCCGATGCCAACGGCCTGTGCCCGCTGGTGTTCAAGATCCTCGGCGACGGCGCCAACGTCGGCGAGCAGGTCACCGCCGGCATCGCCCAGCTGGCGCGCTTTGCCAGCTTCGACGTGACCACCGACGTGGTCGGCCAGACCATGGGCGAGAAGGGCGAGGTCCTGCCGCCGCCCGCGACCAGCGCCGACTTCATCAAGGACATCGTGCCGCTTGACGCGCTGCCGCCGCCGCCGCCGCCGTTCTTCAACCCGCCGGTCATCCGCCCCGACGGCAAGGGCTTCTCCAAGGTCGTGCCCGGCGGCTTCGTTCGCTTCAACGTCACCGCCCAGAACGAGATCCTCAAGGAGACCACCGCCCCGCAGGTCTTCCACGCCACGATCCGCGTGCGCGCCGGCGGCTGCGCCAACCTCGACTCGCGCGATGTGATCATCTTGATCCCGCCGATCGCCCCGACTCCCGGCTAGCCAAGCGCGGAAAGCCGCACCAAGCGCCGAGGGAACTTCCCTTCGGCGCTTTTCTTTTGTCCCCCTTTGCCGGTCGCGCTCGGTACAGGCCCTACCCGGCGTGCGGGCTTAGCGAATCTGGACGAGGCCGGCGGGACGACGGGGACCGGAGAGGACCAGCTTGTAGACGGACTCGGCGACGAGCTGCGCCGCTTCCATGAAGATCTTGGCGTGCTCGCTCTGCGGAGCGCCGATGACGATCGGGCGGCCGATGTCGCCGCCGTAGCGCACCCGCGAGCTGATCGGGACCTCGCCGAGGAACTGGACCTTCAGGGTCTCGGCAAGCTTCTTGGCCCCCCCGCGCGAGAAGATCTCGTCGTTGTGGCCGCAGCTCGGGCAGATGTAATAGGACATGTTCTCGATGACGCCGAGGATCGGGACCTCGACCTTCTTGAACATGCTGACCGCCTTCTCGACGTCGATGAGCGCGACCTCTTGCGGGGTGGCGACGACCACCGCGCCGGTGATCGGGATGAGCTGGCTGAGCGACAGCTGGGCGTCGCCGGTGCCCGGCGGCAGGTCGACGATCAGGTAGTCGAGCTCGCCCCAGTCGACGTCCTCGAGGAACTGCTGCAGGAGCTTGTGCACCATCGGCCCGCGCCACACCACCGCCCCCTCGCGCTCGGTGAAGAAGCCCACCGAGATCACCGGGATGCCGAAGTGGATCGCCGGGCCAATCTTGTTGCCCGGGTGGGTCGCCGGCTGCTGCTCGGGCTCGCCGAGCATGGTCGGCACCGACGGGCCGTAGATGTCGGCGTCGAGCAGCCCGACCCGCGCCCCGTGCTCGCGCAGGGCCAGCGCCAGGTTGGTCGCGACCGTCGACTTGCCCACCCCGCCCTTGCCGGCGGCCACCGCGATGACGTTGCGCACCGACGGCAGCCGGGTCGCCGCCCCGCGGTTGCCCATCGGCACGTTGACGTTGAGCAGGACCCGCACGTCGGTGATCCCCGGTGCCTTGAGGGCCGCGGCGCGGGTCCGCTCCTCCAGGCCGGTGCGGTCGCGGTATACCGGGGTCGGGATCTCCAGGGTCACGAACGCGGCGTCGCGATCGAGCTCGATCTTTTTGACCATGCCCAGCGAGACGATGTCCCGCCCGAGCACCGGCTCGATGACTTCTTTCAGGGCGCTGCGCACGCTGTCAACGGATGGGGTCTTGGTCGCCATCGGCGGGTCTCTCTCCTAGCTGTGATGCCCGAGCTTCTTACGCTTCACCGCCAGGTAGTCGCGGTTGTATTCCTGGTCGGACACCCAGTGGGGCAGGCGCTCGGCGACTTCGACGCCGGCCTGCTCCAGCGCCTGGAGCTTATCGGGGTTGTTGGTAAGCAGCGTCACCGAGGCCACCCCGAGGTCGTGCAGGATGGCGGCGGCGAGGTCGTAGCTGCGCAGGTCCGGGGCAAAGCCGAGCTCGGTGTTGGCCTCGACGGTGTCCTTGCCCTGGCTCTGCAGGGCGTAGGCGCGGATCTTGTTGCCGAGGCCGATGCCGCGGCCCTCCTGGCGCAGGTAGACGACGACGCCTTCCCCGGCCCGGACCATCGCGGCAAGCGCCTCGTCGAGCTGCTGCCGGCAGTCGCACTTGAGCGAGCCGAGCGTCTCGCCGGTCCAGCACTCGGAGTGCACCCGGCACAGGACGCGGCTCTTGCCGGCGACCTCACCGGCGACGATCGCGATGTGCTCGTCCTGCAGGGGGACGATGAGCGGCTCGTCCTCACCGACGGCGGGGAGCTGGCGATAGATGACCGTACGCAGCTCGCCGTGGCAGGTCGGCATCGAGGCGTCGGCATAGCGGTAGAGCATGGGTCGTTTAAAGAAGGTCACGGTGAGATTTGCTGGCGTGCTTATCACGAAGGGAGCCGGTTGGCCATGGCTCAGCACATGCCGGGCACTATTTCTGACCAAACGTTAGTTAAGTTGCCGGTCGCGCGCAACCGGCCGCACGACAAAAACCCCAAAGCGCCGCCTCCCGACGGTGAGCCGGGCGACAAAAGTTGTCTTTCGTTGTCTTTCCAGGAGCCCCAAGCTACGTTTTGAGGACGCATGGCCCTACGTAAGATAGTCCGCTTTCCCCAGCCACTCCTTCGCCAGCCGACCCGCGAGGTCACGGCGATCGACAAGAACATCCGCACCCTCGTGCAGGACATGATGGAGACGATGTGCGACGTCAACGGCGCCGGCCTGGCGGCGATCCAGGTCGGCGCGCTGGAGCGCATCTTCATCATCGAGGCGGTAGCCGCCGGCTGCGAGAAGACCGACCCGCCCAAGGTCTTCATCAACCCGGTGCTCGAGGTGCTCTCGCCGGAGACCGACGTTAAAGAGGAAGGCTGCCTGTCGTTTCCGAGCATCTTCATCCCGGTCAAGCGCTCGCTGCGCGCGACGGTGAGCGCCCTCGATCTGGAGGGCAACAAGTTCACCATCGACGTCGAGGACTTCTACGCCCGCGCGATCCAGCACGAGTATGACCACCTGATCAACAAGCTGCTGTTCGACCACGCGGGGCCGATCAAAAAGCAGATGATCAAGCGCAAGCTCGACCGGATGACCGACGAGGAAGCGTACAGGCTCCTCGCGCAGCACGGGGACTAGCGCCTAGCGCAGCTCTATCTCGGTGCGGGCGTTGTCGCCGGCCGAGAGCTCTATCTCA
Organism: Pseudomonadota bacterium; assembly: GCA_035437965.1. GTDB lineage: Bacteria > Myxococcota_A > Polyangia > Palsa-1104 > JAEUJZ01 > CALFML01. The sequence continues at coordinate 147 of DAOMZC010000265.1, read as the reverse complement.
GTGTGGGCGCTGATGCTGCCGGCGACGGCGCGGATGCGCACGCTGCCGGGCGGCAAGTCGGTGGCGGAGAACTCGCCGCGGTCGTCGGTGACCTGCTGGCCGAGCGGGCGCTCCTGGCCGCCGGGCAGGCTCAGGGTGAGGGTCACT
>DAOMZC010000264.1:0-7827 GCA_035437965.1 Pseudomonadota bacterium | reverse complement strand
TACCGGCTCGCCAACGAGGCGCGCCAGCAGGCGCTGGCCAAGGCGCGCACCGCGGCGGCGCGCTCGCTGTCGGCGCTGTCGCGCGGGCGGCTCGGGCGCGACGCCGACTATGACCAGGCGCTGCTGCTCGCCGTCTTCGGCCACCGCCTGCAGTCGAACGCCGACTCCGCGTCCAGCCTGCTCGCGGCGCTGGACGGCGCCCCGGGGCTCCTTACCCAGCTGCACGGACCCGACGGACGGGTTGGCTGCCTGGCCGTCTCGCCCGACGGACAGCTGCTGGCGACCGGCGGCACCGACGGGCTCGTGCAGCTGTTCGACGCGCGCCGCGGGCAGCCGCTCGGGGCGCCGCTGGCCGGGCACAGCGGCGCCATCACCCAGGTCGCCTTCACGGTCGACAGCGCCCGCCTGATCTCGGCCGGCACCGACGGCACGCTGCGGGTCTGGGACGCCCGGCCGGGGACGCGCGGTCAGCCCCTCGGGCGCCCGCTGACCGGCCACCAGGGCGAGATCACGGCGCTCGCGGTCAGCCCGGACGGCAAGCTCATCGCCTCGGGGGGCAGCGACGACATGACCGTGCTCTTGTGGGACGCGGTGACCGGGCTGTCGGTCGGGCCGCCGCTGCGCGGCCACAAAAAGACCGTCTCGGGCCTGGCGTTCAGCGCCGATGGCCGCCAGCTGGCGTCGGTCAGCTGGGATCAGACGGTGCGGCTGTGGGCCCCCCGCGCCGGTCAGGCCCTGCCCCTTTCGCTGCCCAAGAGCGACTACCCGCTGCGCGCCGTGGCCTTCAGCCCGAGCGGCCTGCTCCTGGCAGTGGGCGGCGGCGAAGATCGCGGCGACGGCGGCCGCGACAGCCGCGCCGACGGCGCGCCCGGCCCCGCGGCCGGCGTCCAGCTGTGGAGCCTGGAGCAGCCGGCGCCGGTGGCCAGGCCGCTGCACAGCTCGCGCCGGAGCATCATCAGCAGCCTGGCGTTCAGCCCGAGCGGCCAGCAGCTTGCCGCCGGCAGCTGGGACAAGCAGGTGACCGTGTGGAGCGTGAGCAGCGGCCGGCACGCCCTGCGCCTGCGCAGCCCCGGCGGACCGGTGCTGGGGCTGGCCTACGCTCCGGGCGGCGACTGGCTGGCCACCGCTGCCCAGGCGAGCGGACCGCTCCTGTGGTCGACTCGGGGGACCCCGGCGCTGCAGCTGGCCAGCACGAGCAGCAGCGAGAAGCTGGTCAGCGTCGCCGTCAGCCGCGACGGTCGCGCGATCGCCGCCGGCGGCTACGATCACGCGGTGCACCGCTTCGCGCTCGATGGCGGCGGACTGCGCGAGACCGCGGCCCTCACCGGCCACACCGGCGTCGTCTACGCCGTGGCCTTCAGCCCCGACGGGCGCCGCCTCGCCTCGGCGGGCGAGGACCAGGTGCTGCGCCTGTGGAGCACCGCCGACAACCAGCCGCTAGGGGCCCCCCTGACCGGCCACAGCGCCCTCATCTACTCGGTCGCCTTCGATCCCACCGGCGCCCGCCTGGCCTCGGGCAGCTTCGACGGCGAGCTGCGCCTGTGGAGCGCCGACGGCCAACCCCAGGGTCCGCCGCTGCGCGGCCACAGCCAGGCGATCCTCGGCCTCGGCTGGAACCGCGACGGCACCCGCCTGTGCTCGGCCAGCCAGGACATCTCCCTGCGCATCTGGGACGCCCGCAGCGGCGCCGAGCTGGCCAAGGTCGTCAAGGGACACTCCCTGGCCCTGACCGCGTGCGCCTTCACACCCGACGGCACCCGCGTCGTGACCGCCAGCGAAGACGGCACGCTGCGCGTGTGGACCGTAAGCGCGAGCCCGGCGCCCGCGACCGGCCCCGACGCGCAGCCGGCAGCCGGGCTCACCCTGTCGCCGCTCGGCGGTCCGCTCCGCGGCCACCGCGGGAAGGTGCGCCAGCTGGCGGTGACCAGCGACGGCCAGCGCATCCTCTCGGTGGGCGAGGATCAGACGCTCCGCCTGTGGGAGCTGGCCACCCGGACTCTCATCGGCACGCTCGGCACCGCCGGGGGCGCGCTGACCGGCGTGGCGCTGTTGCCCGAGCCGCCGCGCGCGGTCACCTCCGCCGAGGATCGCACGCTGCGCCTGTGGGAGCTCGACGCCAGCCGCTGGACCCGCCGGGCGTGCCAGCGCGCCGGCCGCGACCTCGACCCCCGCGAGCGCGAGCTGTTCGTCGGCGGCGCCGAGGAGCTGACCAGCCTCGGCCCGGATGCTCGCCAGCCGCTCTGCCCGCCCGAGCCCGCGGCCCCCTAGCACCGTGATCCGACGTGGTCCCTTGAAGCTGCCGCGCCCGACGTAGCGGCAAGAACCGACAGCGACGAGCGTCGAGCCCGAGCGCTCAGCCGGCGGCGGCGAGCTGGGCGCGCACCGTACCCGGCGTGTTGGTGATAATGGCGTCGACGCCGAGCGTCACCAGGGTCGCTACCTCACGCGGATCATCGACGGTCCAGGTGTGGACGAACAGGCCCGCGGCGCGCCAGGTGCGCAGCGCCGCAGCGTCGATGAGCGACGCCTGCGGGTGCACCGCCCGCAGCCGGTGCGGGTGCGCCCGCCACAGGTTGCGCATCACCGCGCCCTGCTCGCGGTGGAACAGGTAGCCGACGGGCAGCGCGTCGGTGCAGGCGAGAAAGCGCAAGAGCTGCAGCGGATCGAAGGACGAGATGAGCGTCACCTCACCACGGTCCCCGGTGCGGCGGCCCGCCGGCGGCAGGCGCCCGACCCGGCGCAGCACCGCAACCACCGCAGCCGCCAGGCCGTCGTCGTGCAGCAGCTGCAGGTGATCTTTTTTGTCGTGCGGCTCGGGGGACTTCAGCTCGACGTTGATGAGCGCCTGCGGGCCGAGCTCCTCGCAGACCTCGGCCAGGGTGGGCAGGCGCTCGCCGCTGCCGAGGTCGAAGCCGCGCAGCTCGGTCAGGGTGCTGCGGCGCACCGCCCGCTCGCTGCCCGGCAGCTTCTGCGCCACCCGCGACAGGTCGTCATCGTGCACCACCACGACCTCGCCGGAGGCGCAGCGCATCACGTCCAGCTCGACCCCGTCGGCGCCGGCCCGCAGCGCCTGCCGGAGGCCGAGCAGGGTGTTCTCAGGGTAGTGCGCCGAGTCGCCGCGGTGGCCAAGGACCAGCGGCCGCGACCCGCGGACGAGAAAGCTTGGTGCGCTCATGGGGAGTAATCACTTAACAAAGCCGCGCCTTTACGGCCAGACCGTCTTGAGGCGCCCGACATCGCCGCTCAGGCCGTGGCGCCGGCACATCGCCTCGAACCGGCCGCGGCGGGCGAGCAGCTGCTGCGCGGCGCTCTTATAGCCATAGCTCAAGATCTGCACCCGGGCATCGAAGTTCATCGGGTTCTGCAGGAACATGTCGGCGTCAACCTCGTCGGGCTCAAGGATGAGGATCGTCGCCTTGGGGTACTCGGCCTGCCAGCGCCGCAGGCCCTGGTGGAGGCGGGCCTTTATCGCCATGCGCATGGTCTGGTCGTAGACGGTGAACAGCCCGTGGTCGCGCAGGCGGTCGCTCTTGCCGAGCAGGCCACTGCCGGCGCGCGGGTTGTGGGCGATGGGGACCATGGGGTTTATGACCAGCACGAGCTCGGCCCCGCGCTTGAGCGCCACGTCCACGTGATCGGCCTTGCCGGTGCCGCCGTCGATGTAGTCGCGGCCGAGCACGCGCACCGGCTCGAACACCATGGGGATCGCCGACGAGGCGCAGATCGCCTCGGCGATCCCGACCTCGGCGAGCTCGCCCGGGCCGGGGCCGCCGAAGACCACGCGGTGGCCGCTGTCCAGGTCGTTGACCGGGATGAACAGCTCGCGCGGCATCGCGCTCAGGCGCTGCGGCAGGCCCTGCTCGCGCAGGAAGCGCTCGAGGAAGCGCTGGTAGGGGCGCAGCGAGAAGGCGCCGGCCGGCGTCGCCGCGGCCAGCTCGCCGGCCACCTCGCCCAGGCTGAGCGTGCCGCGGGCGACCCGGTAGGTCGAGCGCGCGAGCGCCCCGCCCAGGCGCAGCCCGGCCAGCGCCGCCCGCAGCGGCTCGAACCGGAACAGATCGGTTCGTTTGTGCGGGACCAGACCCGCCTCGCGCGGGTCGCCGAGCACGGCGCTGGCCAGCCGCTGCGGCGTGATGCCGCCGCACAGCGCCGTGGCGACGTACGAGCCGGCCGAGATCCCGACGTAGATGTCAAACCGCGTGCTGCCAAGCGGCGCGCCGCCGCCGGTGGCGCCGAGGAAGTCGTCCACCGCCGCCAGCGCCCCCACCTCATACATCGCGCCGGTTATGCCGCCGCCGCACAGAACGAGCGCCCGCTTGCCCGCGGACGACCCCGGGTCCCCCCCCGGGCCGGGGTCCAGGCTTACACTTGTCATCGTGGACCAACGTAGCACGACCCCAAATCCGCAGACCGCGCAAACCCCCGCCGGCTCCGCAGACACCTCAACCGCCGCCGACCCCCGCAGACCCGGCAGACCCGGCAGACCCGGCAGACCTTCACAGGCGCCCGCAGGCTCCGAAGACCCCGCAAACCCCCGCCGGCTCCGCAGGGGCTCCGGCGCCGGGTCTCCATGCGGTCGCAAGGGGCCGGCTCGGGCGGTGAGCGCGCGGCGCGATATTGACAAGTAGCGACTTGCCAGCACTAATGGGGCCTTGATGCGCCCTGGTTTCCCCGTACCCGCCGGCCGCCGCAGGCTGCTGGATGTGCTGTCGCGCTGCCTGCTCGTCGTCGCGCTCGGCGCGAGCGCCAGCGGCTGCGCCGCCTTCATCGAGAACTTCCGGCCGATTATCTACGGCAAGACGGCCAAGGAGAACTACGAGAAGGGCATCCGGTCGATGAAGGGCGAGAGCCACCTCGACGCCGTCAAGTACTTCAACTACGTCCGCCAGAGCTACCCGACCTCGCGCTGGGTGCCGTGGGCCGAGCTCGGCATCGCCGACGCCGCCATGGGCCGCCAAGCGTACATCGAGGCCATCGACGGCTACAAGGCGTTCATCAACGCCCACCCGCGCCACTCCAAGACCGTCGACGGCTACTGCGCCTTCAAGGTCGGCGAGGCCTACGTCAAGCAGATCCCGTCGGACTGGTTCCTCATCCCGCCGTCGTACGAGAAGGATCAGGGGCCGGTGCTCGACGCCCAGCGCGAGCTTACCGACTTCCTCAACCGCTACGGCGAGAGCGCCTACGCCGACCTCGCGCGCAAGCTGCTCGCCGACGTCATCCAGCGCCTGGCCGATCACGAGCTCTACGTCGCGCGCTTCTACCTCGACGGCAATCACCCCAAGGCGGCGATCTGGCGCCTTGAGTACGTGGTGCAGGAATACCCGCGCGCCAAGCGCGACGCCGAGGTGCTGCTGCTCCTTGGGCAGGTCTACCTCAAGCAGGACAACCCCAAGGACGCGCGCGACGCCTTCCGCCGCCTGCTCATCGAGCACCCGGACGATCACCGCATCCCGGTGGCCAAGATCTACCTCGACTACATCGCCAACCGATTCGGCGATCTGCCGCCGGTGACGCCGCTCGGCCCGCGCAAGCTGCCGGGCACCAAGGCGCCGCCGGCCGCTACCCCGGCGCCGGCCGCTCCCGACGACGACGACCTGGCACCGCTCGCGCCCGATCCGACCGGCTAGCTGCCGGCGCTCGCTCGCCTCGCAGGTACGACGCGGCGCAGCCCACGAGGGGCTGCTCCGGTCGGCCCAGGTCTCTTACAGGTCGATCGCCTCGCCGAGCGCGGCTTCGACCGAGCCCTTCATGACCTCGGCGAAGGTCGGGTGGGCAAAGACCGTGTGCAGGACCTCGGTGGCGGTCAGCTCGCTGGCGCGCGCCAGGGTCAGCGTCGCGATCATGTCGCTGGCGCTGCCGCCCAGGATGTGCGCCCCGAGGATCTCGCCGGTCTTCTTGTCGAGGACGACCTTGCACAGGCCGGCGGTGTCGCCGGTCGCCTGGGCCTTGCCCGAGGCGCGGAAGGGGAAGCGGCCGACCTGGACCTCGTAGCCCTGCTCGCGCGCCTTGTCCTCGGTCAGGCCCATCGAGCCGACCTCGGGGCGGCAGAACGTCGCCCCGGGCATCGTGCTGTAGTCGACGCGGCGGATCTCGCGCTCGTCCCGGGCGGCGATCTTCTCGACGCAGGCGATGCCCTCGGCCGAGGCCTTGTGGGCGAGCAGCGGGCCGCCGATGACGTCGCCGATCGCGTAAAGGCCGGGGATCGGCTGATCGCCGTCGCCGCGCGCCCGGTACCACTCGTCCACGGCAATGAAGCCGCGCTCGACCTTGACGCCGGCCGCCTCCAGGCCGAGGCCATCGATGTTGCCGCGCACCCCGACCGCCGACAGCACCTTGTCGAACTGCGCCTCCTTGGCGGCGCCGCTGGCGTCGACCCAGCGCACCCGCAGGCCGTCGCCGGTCGGCTCGGCGGACTGGAACTTGGCCCCGACGTGGATGGCGATGCCCTGGCCGGTGAGGCTGCGGCCAAGGAGCTGGGCGACCTCCTTATCCTCGACGGGCAGGATCTGCGGCAGCGCCTCCAGCAGGGTGACCTGGGTGCCGATGGCGTTGTAGAAGTAGGCGAACTCGACGCCGATGGCGCCGGCGCCGACGATGCACAGCGACTTGGGCTGCGCCGGCAGGTTCATCGCCTCGAAGTAGGTGAGGATCTGCTTGCCGTCGGGGGTGAGGCTCGGCAGGGTCTTGGGCCGGGCCCCGGTGGCGAGCAGGATGTGGGGGGCGCGCAGCTCGCGGCCGTCGACTCGCAGGCTCGGTCCGCGGGCGTCGCGCTGCAGGGTGGCGGTGCCGGCGATGTGCTCGATCTTGTTCTTCTTGAACAGCATGGCGACGCCGCGCTGCTGGTTGTCGGCGACCTTGCGGCTGCTCGCCACGGCCTTGCCGTAGTCGAAGCGCAGGCCGTCGCAGACGATGCCGTGGTCGACGCCTTTTTTGAGCGCCGCGAACAGCTCGGCCGAGTGCAAGAGCGCCTTGGTCGGGATGCAGCCCCAGTTGGCGCAGATGCCGCCCAGGTGCTCGCGCTCGACGACGGCGACGCGCAGGCCGAGCTGCGCGGCGCGGATCGCCGCCACGTAGCCGCCCGGGCCGCCGCCGACCACTACCAGATCGTACCCCGAGCTCGCGCCCGCCGCCGTCGCCATCAGAGCACCAGCAGCATCGGCTGCGAGAGGCCGCGCACGATCTCGGCCAGGAGCTTGGCCCCGAGCGCTCCGTCGACGATCCGGTGATCGCACGACAGGGTCAGGGTCAGGCGGCGCTCGACGCGGATCTCGTCCTGGCCGTCTTTTTCGACCACCACCGGGCGCTTCTCGACCTGGCCGACGGCGAGGATGCCCGACTCGGGCGGGTTGATGATGGCGAAGAACTCGCGGATGCCGTACATGCCGAGGTTGGTCAGGCTGAACGTGCCGCCGGTGTACTCCTCGGGGCGGAGCTTCTTGTCGCGGCCGCGCTGCGCCAGCTCGCGCACTTCTTTGGCCAGGGCGCCGAGCGACTTGGTGTCGGCGCTGCGCACCACCGGGGTGATCAGGCCGTCGTCCAGCGCCACCGCCACGCTGAGGTCGACGCGCTGGTGGCGGATGGCGCTCTGGCCGTCGGGCCCGAACGACATGTTGGCCGCCGGGACGAGGCGCAGGGCGCGGGCGAGCGCCTTGAGGATGAAGTCATTGACCGACACCTTCTCACCCCCGGCGGCGACCGCGGCCTGGTTGAGCTCCTCGCGGAACTTCCACAGCGCGTCCATCGGCGCTTCGCTGGTCAGGTAGAAGTGGGGCACCGTCTGCTTGGCCTCGGTGAGGCGCTTGGCGACGACCCGCCGCATCATCGACA
>DAOMZC010000263.1:0-7841 GCA_035437965.1 Pseudomonadota bacterium | reverse complement strand
GCGGGCTCGCCGCTGCGCACCGGCGCGGCGTCCTGCATCGCGACATCAAACCCGGAACTGTCCCCGGCGAGGGCGGCGGCGCGGCAAACGATCCGCAGCCGTCGCAGCGCTGGCAATACAGAGGACCTCTTCGGCATCTGCCAACTGCGAGCGGCTCGCTAGCACGAAGGGACAAAAATTCGCAACTAAAAAATATGTTTGAGGGGCAAAATTTGCGGCGCGGGTGACCCTGCCGGGGACCCCTCGCCTGCACCGGGGAGGGCCAACGTGTTCTTCATGGCTACATTCGTAAGATTTGTGTACTATAGAATGTCGGCGAAAGATCGCCCCCTATTGGGGCGATAATCATTTCCCGTATCAATCACAGCAAGAAAAGGAGCGAATCATGAACAGCCATGGCAAAGGTGCCCTCGTCGCGGTAGCAGTCGCTGGTCTCTTCGGTTGCGCCGGTCCCTCGGCCAACAAGCCCGCCAGCAACACCGCCGCGGTGACCGCTTCCTCGGTCCACTGCGCGGGCATCAACTCGTGCAAGGGCACCGGGGCGTGCAAGGGCGTCGACAACGCCTGCAACGCGCAGAACAGCTGCAAGGGCAAGGGCTGGGTTGCGGCGGCCTCCGCTGAGGAGTGCACTGGCAAGGGCGGCACCGTAGCCGCGAACTAGTCTAGGGGCCTCGATCTCTCCCGAGATCGAGCCTCTCCGGTTCGCCCTGAGCGAGGGTCTGACTTGGGGTCAAGCGACCTTCGCTCGGCCTTTTTTCTTACCTTGTTCGCTCAGGGTCAACAGGAAAACGGACGACTCTCATCATGTGGAATAAGATCCCGCTGGGCCATGGCATTGGCCTACGCCTTCCTCATTTTCCCCATATCCTCGAACACGGCGTGCAGGGAGTGGCGTGGTTCGAGGTCATCTCTGAAAATTTTTTTGAGCCCGGCGGCCGGCCGTGGACGGTCCTTGAGCGCGTGCGCCAGGAGGCCCCGGTAGTCCTGCACGGCGTGTCGCTGGGAATCGGCAATACCGACCCGCTTTGCGAGAACTATTTAGACGATCTGGCGCGGCTGGCGCAGCGCATCGAGCCGGCGTGGGTCTCCGATCACCTGTGCTGGGGAAGCTTCGGCGGCCACAATGCCCACGACCTCTTGCCCCTACCCTACTCCGAGGAAGCGCTGGAGCACGTCGTCGCGCGGGTCACTCGGGTCCAAGAGCGGCTATCCCGGCAGATTCTATTAGAGAACGTCTCCAGCTACGTAAAATTTGGCGCGAGCACCCTGACCGAGTGGGAGTTCCTGAGCGAGGTTGCCCGCCGGGCCGACTGCGGCATCCTGCTCGACGTAAACAATGTCTTCGTCAGCGCCAAAAACCACGGCTTCTCCGCCAACACCTACGTCGATGCGATCCCCGCCGATCGGATCGGTCAGATCCACCTGGCGGGCCACACCGATCGCGGCAGCTATCTCTTCGATTCCCACGTCGGGCCCGTACCGGACGGGGTCTGGGAGCTCTACCGCCGGGTGATCGCCCGAGTCGGTCCGACGGCAACCCTGACCGAATGGGACGAAGACATCCCTGATTATCAGACTGTCGCCGCCGAAGCACGCACCGCAGAGCGACTGGAGAACGAGGTGCTCGGTGGCCGCTAGCGCAGACGAACTTTTGCGCCTCCAGCGCCGCTTTTTTTCTCTGATCACGGCGCCGCAGGGAGTCGCGCCCGGGCTGCGCGCGCTGGCCGGGCAGGACTCCGGCATCGCGCCGCTGAGCGGGTGGGTCGACGCGGCCGATGAGGCGGCGGCGATCGAGCGGCTGGATGTCTACGCCGATATGTATTTCTTCCGGCTGCTCGATGTCCTGCAGCAGGACTATCCCAAGCTGGTAAGCCTGGTCGGCGGGGCCAACTTCCACAACCTGGTGACGGACTACCTGCTGGTCCATCCCTCGCGCTACGCCTCGGTGCGGCACGTCGGCCGCCACCTGCCCGCCTTTGTGCGCGAGCATGCCCTCACAAAGACCTGGCCGGGCCTGCCCGACCTCGCTCAGCTGGAGTGGGCGCGCGGGGAGGTCTTCGATGCCGCCAACGCAACCCCGCTGCCGGCCGCGGACCTGGCCTCGATACAGCCGGAGAGCTGGGCCGGGCTGCGCTTCGGGCTGATCCCGGCCTTGCGCATCCTCGATCTGCAGCTCCCCATGGACGCGGTCTGGCTGGCGCTTGACCGGGGCGAAGCGCTGCCCGCGGCGGTCAGCGAAGCGGCTCCTTTTTCCATGGTGGTCTTTCGCAACGGGCTTGTCGCCTATCACCGCCGCGCCGTCGAAGGCGAGGCCGCTGCGCTGCGGGCGATCTTGGCCGGCAGCACCTTCGGTGAGCTCTGCGCGGGCCTGGAGGCGGAGCACGGCGACGAGGCGGCGCCGATCGCTTTTTCCCTGCTCAAGCTCTGGCTCGAGGACGGCCTCCTCTGCTCCATCTGCATGCCGACGGACTGACCGCAAAGTACTCCTTCCACTGCTGCGTCTGCAGCACCAGAAAGCCGAAGTACGTAAGCTCGTGGACCTCGTCGACCGCTATTACTCTTTCACTTGGATCGCGAGCTCTGCTCTCAGCGTAGTTGCCAGCTCGGCGGGGCTCGTGCCGGTCACGCGTTCGATGCCATCAGCGCTCACCCAGCGTCGCATCTGCAGCGCCCCGACGGCGCTTGCCACCAGCACCCCGACTCGGACGAACTGGCGCTCGATGCGCGGCCGCAGAGCTGCCATGGCGCTCTCGAACTCCGGGTCGTTGCGCCCGCGGGCCGCGCGGGTATCAAAGAGCATGACCCGACCCGAGCGGCCCGCGCGGTCGAGCGCCGCAATAACCCCCTCGAAGGACCACATCAGGGCAGCGATGTCAGGATAGGCCACCGAGCTGCGGATGAGCCATACCAGAAGCCCATCGGCATCCACGCGTACTACAATGTAGTCGTCCTGGAAAAGCTCGCGATCGGCATTAACCGCGTCGGGCATACGGACTCCGGTTTCATAAGGTACCACTCCTGGCGGTGGAAGTTGCGGCGTGCGCGCTGGCGAGCGCTGCGAATGCCGGCGCCGGCCCCCGGGCTCGCGGAGGCGAGCGGGCGCCGATCGGGCAAGGAGCGGCCGGGAGTGCTCCGCAGCCGTTCCGAAGGGTCCTAAAGCAGCTCCCGGAGCGGCGGGATCCGAGCCGGGCGACAGTCAACCCGGAAGCGTCCGATTGAATTTCTCGGCGAGAAAAATGCCTGGTTGGGCTTTACGGAAGGGTCGCGGAGCAGTGTCGCGTCCGCGCGATTCAAGCGGGTCCCGCCTAATCAATGCGCTGCAAGAAGCGGGACCAGCGGGGACCCGCGGGGCCGGCGGACCAGACGACGCGGCGGGCGCGGCCGCGGATGCGTTCGATCGGAACGAAGCCCCAGTAACGCGAGTCGGAAGAGTTGTCGCGGTTGTCGCCGAGGACAAAGACGTGGCCGGGGGGCACCGTCACCGGTCCGTAGTTACCGCCCGAGCGCAGCGACAGCGTCGTGAATCGGGTGCGTCCGAGCGACTCCGCAAAGCCCTGGTAGCTCTGCTCGAACCAGCGGTCGCTCGCCTCATCGTAGTCCTGCTCGCGGAGCGGACCGAGCGCCGTTCGCGCCCGCTCTTGCCCGTTCACGCGCAGCCGCCCGGCCAAAAGCTCGACCCGGTCCCCGGCCACGGCGACCACGCGCTTGACCAGGTCCGTGTCGGTCACCGGCTGCGCGAAGACCACGACATCGCCGCGCTCGGGGCTCTGCGCGCCCAGCTTGGTCTGCACGAACGGCAGCGGCACGTTAAGGCCCAGCGACAGCTTCTCGACCAGGATGCGATCACCGACCTGCAGCGTCGGGATCATCGACCCCGACGGGATGACATAGGCCGAGGCGACGACCGAGCGGAACGTCAGCGCGGCAAAGATCCAGACGGCAAACGAGGCCAGATTGCGGAGGCGTGAGGGTCGGTTCATGCAAGAAGAACAGCCCGGTGCCGGCAGCTATTCCCGGGTGCCGGACGCACCGGCGACCGGCCTTTGCTGGACCGGCCAAAGCGGCCAGAGCAGCCGGGTAAGGCGCGCACGCCGATCGTGGTCTTATCTCGGACACTTCCGCAGGCGCTGCTGACCTGTACGGCGGAATTCACTATGATCACCCTCCGCGCAGTGTCTGTGCTTCGCTGCGGTGTCGCCCCTCGTGTCCTTGTTTGCTCATTAGTTGAAGTTGGAGGTCCCTCTTATGACTATCTTTCGCCTGCTCCTCATAAGCGCATTTGTCTTCCTGATCCCCGCTTGCGGCGGTCCGCCTGCCTCTGAGGGGAATCCGGATATGAGCCCGGTCCCCGGTGACGGCGGTCAGTCGGCGTGCAGCGCCGGAGCGATCACCTACAGCCACGGCAATGAGCCGCCGCAGCAGCCGATTATCCACGTCCTGTCCAAGGCCAAGTATCCGCAGGCGCTGTGCAACGACGGCACTCCAGGCGCGTACGTCTTCCGGCCGGGAGTCGGCGGTGGGGCCAAGCGGTGGATCATCTATCTGGAAGGCGGCGGCCTGTGCGGCGACGCGGCGTCGTGCAAGCAGCGCTACGACACGACGCCTTTCTACATGACCTCCAGCGGCGCCACGGATGGGCAGGTCTACTCCTCGCCGCTGGAGGGACTCAAGGCGACCGACCCGGGGGTAAACCCCGACTTTCGGGACGCGAACCTGGTGCAGCTCTACTACTGCTCCAGTGACACCTGGTCGGGCGACCGCGGCGGCGACGGCGCGCTCCCCACCGACAACCTGGGCCGCTGGCACTTCCGCGGCCGCAACATCATAAGCGCGGTGCTCGCCGAGCTCTTGCCGCAGGGACTCGCCGCGGCGGAAGAGGTCCTGCTTACCGGCTCCTCCGCCGGCGCCATCGGGGTGGTCAGCAACGCCGACGACGTGCGCCAGGCGCTGCCGGCCGGGGTGCGCTATGTCGCGATGATGGACGCGGGGTTTTTCATCAACTATCCCGACTTCGACAGCAAGACCAACCTGGAGAGCACGGCGATGCCGACGATGCGCGAGCTCGAGCTGACCAGCGCCGTCGCCGCCTGGGGCGGTCGCGGCGACGCGAGCTGCGAGGCCGCAGCCACCGACTCCGCCGCGCGCACGCGCTGCCGCAGCGTGTACGACGTCCTGCGCGCCGGCTACGTGCAGACGCCGCTGTTCATCCGCCAGTCGGTGTACGACATGGTGCAGCTGAAGATGCTCGTCCCGGTGCCGCCCCAGGATGCGGCGGGAAAAGCGGCGCTCAAGGCGTACGGAATGCGGTTTGCGCAGACGCTGGTGCAGGACCTGAAAAACCTTGCCGGCATCAGCGTCTTTGCCACCAGCGACACCCGTCACGGCGTCATAAACTCCACCAGCGAGTGGAGCACCACGACCGTAGACTCGCTGCTCCTGCCGGCCGTATTTGGTGCCTGGTACGCTAATCCGTGCGCTGCCCCGATGACCCACATCGCCACGCCGTAAATCATTCCTTCCGCGAACTCCGTTCCGCCTTCCAGGTAGTTGATTTTCGCGGACTTCGCAGCAGCGGCGGAACGGCCCTTAGGACTCTCAGCGTCGATGCTGAAGTTCAACCCGGAACTGTAGCCGCCGAGCGTGCGGGACGCGCAAACAGTCCGCGCCCGGTCGCTGCGGCGGGCCGACCAACTTCACCGCAGAGCCGGGGCGTTTTGGGGTAAATTTTAAGCATACCTTGGGGGAGGTCGTGCCTATGAAGCCAGTACCAGGCCGGGTTGCAGCGCCTGAATGTTTGCGCGGGCGGTTCGGGCGGCTCGCCGTGGCCGGCCTGACCGGCGTGATCTCGCTCGTCGTCGCCGGCTGCACCTACAGCCGCGAGCCCGAGGATCTGCGCGGGCAGGATGTGCGCCTGGTGGTGGTCCATACCTCCGACGTGCACTCGCGCCTTTTGCCGTATCAGTACGCGCCCAACACACCCGACCGCAACCTCGGGCTGCTCGCCCTGCCGGGTGTGTGCCGTGAGGACGCGGTGTGCAGCACCGACTTCGGCAAGGCGTGCAAGACCGACGATGACTGCCCGGCCTTCTCTACCGCCTCGGTAGGCGGCATGGCGCGCATGGCCACGGTCGTAGCGCGCGAGCGGGCCCGCGCCCCGCGCTCGCTCCACCTGGACTCGGGCGACATGTTCCAGGGCGCGCCGATCTTCAACGTCTTCAACGGCGAGGCCGAGATCCGCACCATGGGCCGCCTGGGCACGCAGGGCATGGCGCTGGGCAACCACGAGTTCGACAAGGGCGCGGTGCTGCTCGGCCTGCAGCTGATGAACAACGGCCCGAGCTTCCCAATCCTCGCCGCCAACTATGAGTGGTCTGACCCCGCCGACCCGCGCGCGCCCAAGCTGCAGCGGGTCATCCAGCCCTACACGATCTACAACGTCAAGGGCATCCGCATCGGCGTCATCGGCGTCGGCAACATCTCGTCGATCAACAGCTCCGTCGAGGGCGACAACTCCCTCGGGCTGCGCGCCCGCGACTCCAAGCAGGCGGTCAGCGATCTGGTGCGGGTGGTGCGCCCGCAGGTCGATCTGCTCGTGCTGCTCAGCCACCTCGGACCCGATGACGACGCCAGCGTCGCCGCCGAGGTCAGCGACAACGCCGCCGAAGAGGCGCTCAAAGATCCCAACGCGCAGATGCTCGGCGATGTCTCGGGCATCGATCTGGTGCTCGGCGGCCACCTGCACGTCGTCTACAACCCGCCGGTGGATCTGGCCCACTACGACGATCAGCAGAACTTCCTTGGCCGCACCGTCATTATCAACTCGGGCGCCTTCGCCAAGTTCGTCGGCAGCGTGGATCTGGTCGTCCATGTCGCCGATCCGCAGTCGGCCGACCCGACGCTGCGGCGCTCGTTCATCAAGAGCTACACCTACAAGGTCACCCCGATCACCGACCGGCCGTGGCGCGAAGGCGATCCCACCGACCCCTGCGATCCGAGCATCCGCTGCGATCCGCCGCACCCGTCCAACCCGAAGGTCAGCTGCCCTTACACCGGCGCCCAGCCGCCGCCCCGTCCGCGCGTTGTGTGCATCCCGCCCGAGCCCGAGATGGAGCGCCTGCTCGAGCCCTACCAGATCCGGATGAAGCAGCTGCTCAACCTCGAGCAGGTCTACGCGGTAATCCCCTGCCCGACCGGCGCCGCCACCTGCCCCAAGGTGCTGCGCAACGATCCGGGCGGCGGCGACTCGCAGCTCGGGAACCTGGTGGCGACGGCGATGCGGCTGCGGCGGCGGGTCGAGGCGGACTTCGCCCTGACCAACTCGCTGGGCATCCGCGCCGACTTCGAGTCCGGGCCGCTCACCCTTGAGCAGCTCTATAACGTCTTCCCGTTCGATAACACGATCACCACCCAGTTCCTCTCTGGTGACGAGGTGCTGCAGCTGCTCGACTTCGTCGCCGCGCGCACGGGCGAGCGCGGCTGCCGCACCCAGGTCCAGGTCTCGGGCATCTACTTCTCGCTCGCCTGCGACAACCGGCCGCGCAGCCAGTACAACGTCCCGGCAAGCTGCACCGAGCGGCTCAAGGCGACCCCGCAGCAGGAGCAGGCGTGGGTCGGCCCGCACGCCTACGACATTGTCCTAGGCGACAGCTGCCGCAAGGCCGACGGCTCGGTGGACCGCACGACCTGCCGGCCGCTCGACTGCTTCGCCAGCTACAAGGTCGCGGTCAATGACTTCATCTCGGTGGGCGGCTCGGGCTTCGTCGTCCTCAAGCGCAACACCACGCGCTTCAACACCGGCATCAGCCTGCGCGACGCCCTGGCCGACTACATCCGCACCCTGT
>DAOMZC010000262.1:0-7860 GCA_035437965.1 Pseudomonadota bacterium | reverse complement strand
GTGGTGCCGGTGATGCTTTCGGACGACCTCACCAACTTCAAGGTGCGCGCGGTGGCGGTGTCGGGGGACCGGCGCTTCGGCTTCAAGCAGTCGACGCTGAAGCAGCGGCTGCCGGTGCTGGTGCAGCCGCAGCTGCCGCGCTTTGTCCGCGCCGGCGACCGCTTCTGGCCCGGCGGCGTCGTCCGCGTCGTCGAGGGCGCCGGCGGCCCGGCCAGCGTCGAGGTCAAGCTGAGCGGCCCGGTCGAGGGCAAGCCGACGCGGACCGAGAACGTGACGCTGAAGCTGAACAAGGCCGAGCCGGTGCTCACCCCGGTCACCGTCAAGGCGGCGCCGCTGCTCGGCCCGAGCGCGGTCACGGTGCGCGCCGGCGTCACCCGGCTGTCGGACAAGGCGGGCGACGCCTTCGAGGTCAAGCTGCCGCTCCTTCCCGATCGGGCGCCCGAGAAGGTCGCCTGGTACGAGACGCTGCCGCCGGGAACGACCCAGCTCAAGCCGCTTCCCGAGCCGGCGCGCCCCGGCACCGCGGTGCAGACCTTCGTGCTATCGAGCCAGCCCGGCATCCTCGAGCTGGCCAGCGGCCTTGACTACCTGTCGGCCTACCCGCACGGCTGCCTGGAGCAGCGAATGAGCCAGCTGGCGCCGGATCTGCTCTTGTCCGGCTTCCTCAAGAAGCTCGAGCTGGAGACCCGCTTCACCCCGCGGCTGAACGCCGCGGTGAAGCTCATCGTCGACGAGCTCGCCCAGCACCAGGACGACGCGGGCTTTTTCGCCTACTGGCCGGGGGCCAAGGGCGACCTGGCGCTTACCGCGCAGGGCGTCGAGTTCATCACCCTGGCCAAGCGGGCGGGCGTGCCCACCGACGAGAAAGTCCGCACGCGCGCCATGGATGCGCTGCGCCGCGTCCTGCGCAGCGACTTCAGCGGCTTCTACGCCGCCTACCGCTACAACCAGCAGGCGGCGGCGATCCGGGCGCTCGCCCTGGCCAACGAGGTGGACGAGCACTACCTCATCGAGCTGTTCCAGCACCGAAGCGCGATGGACGCCACCAGCCTCTCGGACCTGTCGATCGCGATGGCGCAGCAGCAGAGCGCCTTTGGCACGAACCTCGCCGCGCTCAAGGGTCAGCTGTGGGATCAGGTGGTGCTCAAGCTGGTCAAGGGCAAGCAGGTCTTCGACGCCATCCGCGGCGACCGCGGCAGCTGGGACGGCTACTTCCTGGGCAGCTCGGTCTCGGCGCTGGCGGCGACGCTGGAGGCGCTGGTCCGGCTCGCGCCGCAGGATCCGCGGCTGGAGCTGTTGCGCGACGCGCTGCTCGCCCGCGCCACCGGCGCCGGCTTCGGCACCACGCACGACAACCGCCGGGCGCTCACCGCGCTCGCCGCCTACCTCGAGAAAGTCACGGGCGGTCGCGGCAAGCTCCACGTCACCTTCGCCGCGACGAGCCCCGCCGAGCCTGGCGCGGCAGAGGTCACTCTCGACGACAGCCACCAAGCGGCGCGGCGCACCCGCAGCGCCGCCGAGCCGGCCCGCCTCACCGTCACCGGTGGTCCGGTCGGCGCGCGCATCGCCTACAGCTACCTGCCCGAGGCGCCCGGCGACAAGGTGACCGCCCGCAAGGACGGCTTCGTGGTAGCGCGCAGCCTGACCTGGCTGCACGCCGGCAACAGCGCGCCGACCCACCACGAGGACCAGGCCGGCGGCAGCCTGACCGTCAACCTGGGCGACGTCATCGAGCTGCACGCCCGCCTCACCAGCGATCAGGCGCGCACCCAGGTCGCTCTGGTAGTCCCGATGGCGGCCGGCCTGGAGCCGCTCAACGCCGCCCTCGCCAACGCCAGCAGCGACGCCACCCCGTCCGAGGCGGACTCGCTGACACCGACCTACGTGCAGCGCCTCGACCACGAGGTCCGCTACTACTTCACCGAGCTGCCCGCCGGCACCTTCTCGTTCCACTTCCGCGTGCGCGCCTCCAACGAGGGCAGCTTCGTCCACCCCGCCCCCTACGCCGAGATGATGTACCGCGAGTCGGTGCGCGGCCGCGGCGTCGGCATGCGCATCAACGTCAAGGGCACCCACGAGAAGTGAGCTCCCCGCGCCCCACGCTGCGCCGCTGGCGCTGGCCCCTGCGGCTGGGTTTCCTCGGCTGTCTGCTCGTGCTCGTCCAGGGCGCGTGGCTGTACTTTCGCGCCGACGCGCGGCTTGTGACCCCGCGGCCTTCGCGCCTCTTGCTCGACCGCCACGGGCGCTACCTCGGCGAGGTGCCCGGCGAGGGCGGCGAGCTCGGTTACTGGCCGCTCGCCCCGGTGCTGCCCGAGCGGATTGCCGCGGTCACCCTGGAGACCGAGGACCGCCACTTCTACGAGCACTCGGGCGTGTACGTTCGCTCGCTCGGGCGGGCGGCCTGGCAGAACCTCAGTCACCTGCGCGTCGTCTCGGGCGGCTCGACGCTGCCGATGCAGGTGGCGCGCATGCAGCACCCCGCCGCGCGCTCGCTCCTGGCCAAGCTCCGCGAGGCCGCCGAGGCGCTGGGCCTTTTGCGCCGGCACGGCCACGATCTGCTGCTGCGGCAGTACCTGACCCTGGCGCCCTACGGCAACCGCGCCCACGGGGTGGTGCGCGCGGCGCGGCTCTACTTCGACAAGCCGGTGGAGGACCTGTCCTGGCTGCAGGCCGCGTTCCTGGCCGCGCTGCCGCAGCAGCCGGGCCGCATGAACCCGTTCTCGGTCGACGGCAAGGAGCGGGCGCTGCAGCGCGCCCACCGCATCCTCCGGCTGCTGCACCAGCGCCGGCTGCTCTCCGATGACGAGCTGGCACAGGCGCTCACCTCGGCGCTCGGGCTCGTGCCGCCGCCGCACCGCGATGCCGAGGCGATGCACGCGGTGCTGGCGTGGTCGCGGCGGCTCGCCGCGCGGCCCCCGGGCGAGCTGATCATCCGGGCGACGCTCGACCTGGACATCCAGCACCTCACCACGGCGGCGCTGCGCCACAACCTGGGCCGCCTGCGGTGGGCGCACGCCCGCGACACCGCCGCCGTGGTCACCGAGGCCGCCACCGGCGAGCTCCTGGCCTACGTCGGCTCGCAGGACTACTTCGACTCGGCAGTCAACGGCGCCATCGACTACCTGCAGGTGAAGCGCTCGCCCGGCTCGGCGCTCAAGCCCTTCATCTACGGCCTGGCGCTGCAGCGGCAGGGTCACACCGCCGCCAGCGAGCTCGCCGACGTGCCGACCGAGTTCTCGCGCTTCGACGGCGCGGTCTTCGTGCCCGAGAACATGACGCACAACTTCCTCGGGCCGATGCTGCTGCGCGAGGCGCTCGGCAACTCGCGCAACATCCCGGCGCTGCAGCTGCTCGGACAGCTCGGCGTCGAGCCGGTGCTCACCTTGATGGAGCAGGGCGGGGTCAGCGGCATCTCGCACGTGCCGGGCCGCTACGGGCTCGGGCTGGCCATCGGCGCGGCGCCGGTGACGCCGCTGGAGCTGGCGGTCCTCTACTCGGCGCTGAGCAACCGCGGGGAGACGCGCCCCTTGCGCTACTTCATCGGCGATGCGGCAGAGCGTCCGGCGCGGCTCCTGTCCCCGGACGCGGCGCAGATGATCGCGCAGATCCTGGCCGATGACGAGGCGCGGCGGCCGGGCTTTGCGCGCGGCAACCCGCTGGAGTTCGACTACGCGGTGGCGGCCAAGACCGGCACCTCGCAGGGCTACCGCGATGCCTGGGCGGCCGGCTTCTCGGATCGCCTGCTCGTGGTGGTGTGGGTCGGCAACGACGACGCCAGCCGCATGAACCACATCGCCGGAGCCGGCGGCGCCGCGCCCGCCTTCCACCGCATCATGGACGCGGCGATGAACCTGCGCGAGCCCTGGCGGCCGCGGACTGCCACGTTCGAGCCGCCCGCCACCTGGAACCAGCGCGAGGTCTGTCCGCTCTCGGGCAAGCTCGCGGGGCCGCTCTGTCCGCACCACCGGACCGAGTGGTTCGCGCCGGGCACCGAGCCATCCGCCAGCTGCCCCTACCACGCGCAGGTGGCGCTGGATCTGCGCAACGGACTGCGCGCCGGACCGGGCTGCCCCGCGCGCTTCACCGCGACCCGCCCGATGCTGGCGCTGGGCGATGAGTACGCCGACTGGGCGCTGCGGCAGCGGCTGGAGCTGGCGCCGACCCAGGCCAGCCCGCTGTGCGCCGGAGCCCGACCCGCCGAGCCCAAGATCGTCATCCGCGAGCCCAAGACCAGGGCCCGCTACCTGTACGATCCGGACACGCCGCGCGAGTACTCGGCGATCCGGCTCTCGGCCGCGGTCACGCCGCCGAGCGAGGAGATCGTCTGGCTGGTCGATGGCACGCCGATCGCCCGCGTCGGCTGGCCCCACGAGGCGCGCGCCGCGCTGGCGCCGGGTCGCCACCTCATCCGCGCCGCTTTCGTCCGCCGCGCCGAGACCAGCAGCCCGGTCGCGGTGATGGTCGACGACTAAGCAGTGACTCCCGGGCACCCGGGCCGCGACCGTGCTCGCGCCAGCGCCACTCAGTCGCCGCTTAGCGAGAAGTGCATGAAGTCTTTCTGCCGGCCGACAAGCTCGCCCCCCCACTTCCAGCCGATCTGCATGAACGACTTGTAGAGGACCGAGTCCTTGGTGACGGTCCCGGGCTGCCCGGGCTGCCAGGCGCCGCCGCGCAACAGGTGACAGCCGGGGCCGAACGCAAAGCAGTCGGTGTACAGGCCGTTTATCTCGGAGTTGAAGTCGATCGCGGTGCCGAAAGAGTGGTTGCTAAACTGCGTGCGGAGGCCGCGCGCGTCCACGGGGCCCTTGCTGCGACCGGGGCGGTAGGCTTCGATGCTGCGGATCGGGAAGCCGGCGACCATCAACGTGTTTATGATCTGGCGGACCGCGCCTGCGTAGTCCTTGCAGATGTAAATCGGCGGCCGCCCTTCGAGCTCGATCGCCTCCTGATCTTCCTCACACACCGTACAGCTTGAGTGCGGGTCCTTCTCTTCCGCGGTGAGCTGCGCGTAGGGCTTCTGGACCCGCCCGTGGTTTACCGACTGCCGGGCGCGGGTGTCCCAGACCCAGCTCGAGTAGCTGCAAGTCGTCGGCACCGCCCGAGCGGCCACCGCGACGCTTCCCCCGCGTGGGGAGAGGCTATGGGACAGAAGCAGCAGCGAACCGCAGGCGACAAGGACGAATCTGGATGCTCTCACTCGGCTGGCTCCTAAAAGATCTCTACCCGGTCGCCGACCTCTATCAGGTCGAAGACGGCTTCGACATCGGCGTTGCTCATGCGCACGCACGCGTGGCTGGCGAAGCTGCCGATGAGCTCCGGCTCGTTGGTCCCGTGGATGCCGATATTGCGGCCGCTTATCACCTTGTCGAGCCGGATGAACCGGGTTCCGTACACATTGTTCTTGTCCGTCTTATAAGGACCGGCGACCAGTCGGCCGCTTACGTCGTAGTAGAGGGGGTCCTTGCCTTTCTCGATGATCGTGAACCGGCCTTTGGGCGTATGGCTGTTTCCGTCCTGCTCTTTTTCTCCGGCGGCTATCGGATAGTACTTTCCGTTGGTCGAGCAGTAGAGCCGCAGCCGCTTCAGATCGATGAACAGGACCCGCTGAAACCCGGCGTGCGCCGCGGGAGTCAGAGGCACTTTCGCGGTCAGCAGGCAGCACAGACCGAGCACGAACAGGCAGAAGCCGACGCGCCTGGGCGTCAACCATGCAGCATTCATCTGCCCATCGTATCACACCGCGCGCGGGCCAATCCGTCGCGTTATCGCCGGCTTGCGGACTAGCGGAAGCGGGCCGGGAGTTTATCGGTGGGCGAAGTAGGCTTGAAACAGAGCACGCGCCGCCCGCGCAGCGTCGCGCCCGAGCTTGCGCCGCAGGCCGACGACGATGATGACCTCGGGCTCGACCGCCGGCGCGTAGCCGCCGAACCAGCCTACGGTGCTGCCATCGAGGAGCGAGGTGCCGGTCTTGCCGCAGATGGTGAAGCTCGCCGGGTCGTCGGGGCCGGGGCCGGGCCGGCTCGACCCGTCGGCGGAAGCGCCAGTCGGCGGCCGGCTCGGCGCGTGGCTCAAGGCGACGGCGCGGGCGGTGCCGTCGCTCACCGAGCGGCACAGCCCCTCGCGGATGCGTCGCAGGGTCGCTGGCGGGGGCGCTGGCTGGCCCGCCGAGATCCAGTCAGTGGCCACCGTGCGCAGCAGCGCGACCTGCTGGTGGGCCGTCATGCGCACGCCTGTACCAAGCGCCAGCTCGTCGGCCGGAATCGCCGGCGGGCGCACCTTGGGCCAGCCGGGGGCCAGCCG
Source organism: Pseudomonadota bacterium (assembly GCA_035437965.1). Lineage (GTDB taxonomy): Bacteria > Myxococcota_A > Polyangia > Palsa-1104 > JAEUJZ01 > CALFML01. The sequence continues at coordinate 1,560 of DAOMZC010000262.1, read as the reverse complement.
GCTCGCCGTGCGCCACAGCCGCGCCGCGCCCAGCTCGCTGCCAAGCTGCGCGAAGTAGCGGTTGCACGACTGGGCCAGCGCGTCCTCAAGGACAATCCAGCCGTGGCCATCGGGAGCCGCGTCCTCGGGCGACGGCTTGGGCGGACAGTAGCGGGGCCGCTGGAGGGCCTGCGGACGCTCATAGCCGGCCGCCAGAGCGACCACCAGCTTGAACACCGACCCCGGGGGCATGGCGTCCCCCGCAAAGCCGCCGGCGAACAGCTCCTCACCGCTGCGCGCGTTGGCCACCACGACCACCGTATCCGGGGTCGCCAGCCGGTCGGCGACCTGCCGGAGGGTCGGCCGCGCGGCGGCGGCTCCCCGCTGCGACAAGAGGGCGCTGCTCAGTAGGACGAGGTTTAGGAGGAGCCGTCCAGCCATGGCCAGCCCATCTTACCCTACGTCTTTTGCAAGAAATGTAGTAGGAAGAGCTCACCGTCGATGTCGCCAACCGCCGGCTTGTCAAGAGATTGGAGTGCTCCATGCGCGCGCTGCGGATGACTTTCCTCGTCGGGCTGTGCAGTGCACTTCTAGCTGCGTGTCGAAGCGAAACGCCCGAGCTCGACCCTCCCGCAGCAGACCTCGCAGCGTCCGCCGATCTATCTGGGCTGGCCGGATCAGCGCCGGATGCGGCAGGGCCGCCCGGGTATGGGCCTGCTGTGGTCTGCGGCAGCGAGCTTCCGGGGCCGCCGCTGAAGGCCGATGTCACGGAGGCTCAGCCGGGTTATGCCGAGGAGCTCGCGGCGCTGGAGCTTTCGTCCGTCGCCGATCCGTTTGACTACAGCGCAGAGAGCAAGCTGGCGATCACCGTGATCAACTACATGCTCGGACGCGCCCAAGGGACCAGCATCGCGCATCGGGAAGCGATGGAAAGAGGCGGCCTGGGTCGCGCCGTCCTGGGGGCGGCCGCAAAGGGCACCGCAGGTCGCATCGACCTGTCTTTTCTGCGCCGCGGGCTTCACTACTTCTATCCCTGCACGCGCCCGCTTCCCGCGGACCTGCCCGAGCTGCGCCGACGCTACGGCGACTACCGCACCTGGACCGCTCAGGAGATCGCGTGCTCCCGTCCCAAAAACGGCCCCCGCCGCCTGTACGAAAACCCGGGACTCGGCGTATACGTCGCAGAGGCCGTGGTGCAAGGGAGCGTCCGCGAGACCGAGGTGATCTTCACCTCGCTCCGCACCGATGGCCAGCTCGACTTCGCATCCTATACCGCAGAGGGCGCGCTCAGCGACCGCAGCACCTTCGCCACGAGCGGCGGCGGAACGAGCACCCTCGCAGCTCCCTATGCCTGCATCAGCTGCCATGTAGACATCACAGCCGGGCGTATCTCGCGGCTGCTGCCTACGGGCACAGGCGCCGGCTGCCGCTGAGCAGTGGACGCCGCCTCGACCGTTTCCCGCGCCGGTCCATCGCTGCGGGACGTTCCTGGAAACTCTAGACTGCGCTTCTCGACGGAGCGTACTGGTCGCGATGGACGATGCCCTTTTTGTGGGTCGCCGCGAGGGTGGCCGCCGTCTG
>DAOMZC010000261.1:0-7865 GCA_035437965.1 Pseudomonadota bacterium | reverse complement strand
GGCCTTCGTGCCCCCGCCCGCCGCGGCCCGGGGTAAGCTTGCGCCCGCGCCCCACTCCGCCGACCCGCGGCGGGCGGCAGCCAGGCCCGCCGCGTCACCCGAGCTCAACGCGCCCACCGAGCCTGCTGAAGACGCCGACACCGATGCCCACAGCGGCGCGCGCGGGCTCCCGAGCTCACCGCACTCGCCATTCGGCGCGGGTCCGTCCGAGCTGTCGGCCGCGACCGCCGACCCTTCGCTCGCCGTCCCGGCGCATGCGGGAGCCGCTGCCGACCGCCCCGGTCTGCCCGTGCCGGAGCTACTCGGCGAGGCGATCGACAAGACCATCTCGCAGAGCGAGGACACCTCGCCGATCGTCCTGCCGCCCGCGGAGAGCAAGTCCGCCGACGAGGTCGCCGCCGCCGTCGCAATCGCCGAGCACCGCCCCGCCACCCCGGCCGCGGTCAGCCAGCCGCACTACAAGCCGCTCAGCAAGACCTACGAGCCGCCGCCGCTGTCGCTGTTCGACTTCGAGGAGCAGAAGCAGCTGGAGATCGACCGCAAGGCGATGCTCGACCTGGCGCAGCGGCTGGAGTCGACGCTGGCCGACTACCTGGTCAAGGGCCGCGTCACCGCCATCCACCCCGGCCCGGTGGTGACGATGTACGAGTTCGTGCCCGCCCCCGGTACCAAGCTGTCCAAGATCACCGCCCTGTCGAGCGATCTGGCGATGGCCCTGGAGGCGCTGCGGGTGCGCATCGTCGCCCCCATCCCCGGCAAGGCGGCGGTCGGCATCGAGGTGCCAAACCGCGCCCGCGAGACGGTGTTCCTCAAGGAGGTCCTGGCCGACGAGGTCTTCCTGCAGGCCAAGAGCAAGCTGACGATGGCGCTCGGCAAGGACATCGCCGGCACCCCGGTGTGCGTCGATCTGGCCAAGATGCCCCACCTGCTCGTCGCCGGCACCACCGGCTCGGGCAAGTCGGTGTCGGTCAACGGCATGGTGTGCTCGCTCCTGTGCAACGCCTCGCCCGACGACGTGAAGATGATCATGATCGACCCCAAGATGCTCGAGCTGTCGATCTATGAGGGCATCCCGCACCTCCTGTTGCCGGTGGTCACCGATCCCAAGAAGGCCAACCTCGCGCTGCGCTGGGCGGTCGAGGAGATGGAGCGCCGCTACGAGCTTATCTCCAAGGCGGGCGTGCGCGACATCGGCGGCTACAACAAGAAGGTCGACAAGCAGATCCTCGACATCGAGCAGGAGCAGCTCGACATGTTCGGCGATCGCGACTACGACATCTCGGACCGGCCGCGCAAGCTGCCGTACATCGTGGTCCTCATCGACGAGTTCGCCGACCTGATGATGGTCGCCGCCAAGGAGGTCGAGATCAGCGTCGCGCGCATCGCCCAGAAGGCCCGCGCCGCCGGCATCCACCTCATCCTGGCGACGCAGCGGCCGTCGGTGGACGTGATCACGGGCCTCATCAAGGCGAACTTCCCCTCGCGCATCGCGTTCCAGGTGGCGAGCCGCATCGACTCGCGGACCATCCTCGACGCGCAGGGGGCAGAGAACCTGCTCGGCATGGGTGACATGCTGTTCACCGACCGCGGGCAGGCGCTGCGCCGCATCCACGGTCCGCTCATCACCGACACCGAGGTCCACCGCGTCGTCGAGCACCTGAAGCAGCAGGGCCAGCCGATCTACGACATGGACATCCTCAAGCCGCGCCTTGATGAAGAGGAGGAGGCCCCGGAAGAGGATATGCACGACGACCTGTACGATCAGGCGGTGCGCCTGGTCGCCGAGAGCCGCCAGGCCAGCATCTCGATGGTGCAGCGCCGCCTGCGGATCGGGTATAACCGGGCTGCCCGGATGATCGAGCGCATGGAGCGCGAGGGCATCGTCAGCGCCGCCGACGGCGCCAAGGGCCGCGAGGTGCTTTGCCAAAATTTATAGGCAAAATTTGTAGGCCCCCGCTGAAATGACCTAGGAGAACGCGAAGATGGCCGCCCCGAAGCCCCCTGTCTCTTCCCAAGACGCGCAGCTCGAGCGCATGCGCCACTCGGCCGCCCACCTCCTGGCGGCGGCGGTGGCGGCGCTGTGGCCCGAGGCCAAGTTCGGCGTCGGGCCGGCGATCAAGCACGGCTTCTACTACGACATCCTGCTGCCGGTGCCGCTCGGTCCGCCCGAGCTGCAAAAGATCGAAAAGAAGATGCGCGAGCTGCGCAACAAGAAGCTCGCCTACGTCCGCCGCGAGCTGCCGATTGACGAGGCGATCGCCGAGATGCAGCAGCGCAACCAGACCTTCAAGGTCGAGCTCCTCGCCCTGCTCAAAGAGCGCGGCAGCACCGCCGTCGCCAAAGAGACCGGCGACGAGAGTGTCGTTGCCGAGGGCGAGGGCAGCGCCACCGTGTCGTTTTACCAGACCGGCGATTTCGTCGACCTGTGCCGCGGCCCGCACGTCGACATCACCACCGAGATCGGTGCCTTCAAGCTCACCACGGTGGCCGGCGCCTACTGGCGCGGCGACGAGCGCAACCCGCAGCTGCAGCGCGTCTACGGCCTGGCCTTCCCGACCCAGGAAGAGCTCGACCACCACCTGCACATGCTTGAGGAGGCGCGCCGCCGCGACCACCGCCGCCTCGGGCAGGAGCTCGATCTTTTCACGTTCTCGGACCTGGTCGGCCCGGGGCTGCCGCTTTTCACCCCCAAAGGGACGCTGCTGCGGCGCCTCCTTGAGGACTTCGTGCAGTCGCTGCAGGAGCCGCTCGGCTACCAGCGGGTGCAGATCCCGCACATCACCAAGAACGACCTCTACAAGACCTCGGGCCACTGGGACAAGTTTCAGGAGGACCTGTTCCACGTGCGCGGCAAGAGCGGCGATGACTTCTGCATCAAGCCCATGAACTGCCCGCACCACACCCAGATCTTCGCCTGCCGGCAGCGCAGCTACCGCGACCTGCCGATCCGCCTGTCCGAGGTGACCTCGGTGTACCGCGACGAGCTGCCCGGCGCCCTGCAGGGCCTGTCGCGCGTGCGCATGATCACCCAGGACGACGCGCACGTGTTCTGCACCCCCGACCAGGTGCAGGAAGAGGCGCTGCGCATCTACAAGATCATCGACCAGTTCTACCTGCCGTTCGGCATGAAGCTGTCGATCCGGCTGTCGCTGTGGGACCCCGAGCACCCCGAGAAGTACCTGGGCGCGCCGGCGCTGTGGGAAAAGGCCCAGGAGCAGCTGCGCAGCGTCCTGCGGGCGCGCAACGCCGAGTGGATCGAGGAGAATGGCGAGGCGGCGTTCTACGGCCCGAAGATCGACTTCACCGCCAAGGATGCCCTGGATCGCAGCTGGCAGCTGGCGACCATCCAGCTCGACTTCAACCTGCCCGAGCGCTTCGATCTGAAGTACATCTCCGAGAGCGGCCAGCCGGCGCGGCCGGCGATGCTGCATCGCGCGGTGCTCGGCTCGGTCGAGCGCTTCATGTCGGTGCTCATCGAGCACTACGCCGGCGCGTTCCCGACCTGGCTGGCGCCGGTGCAGGCGGTGATCGTCCCGATCGCCGACCGCCACAACGCCTATGCCGAGCAGCTCGTCGCGCGGCTGCGCGCGGTGCCGGTGAAAAATGCGCTTGGGGGCGGCATCCGCGCCGAGGTCGATGACTCGCGCGAGTCGATGCAGAAAAAGATCAGAAACGCCCAGCTGCTGAAGATCCCGTACATGCTGGTCGTCGGCGATCGCGAGCAGGAGGCCGATCAGGCGGCGGTCCGTCTGCGCAGCGGCGTCGACCTGAAGGCGCTGCCGATCGCCGCCATCATCGAGCGCATGCGCGGCGAGATTGAGAGCCGCCAGGATTTACCGACCCCGCAGGCGACCCCGCAGGCGGCCCCGCAGGCGGCCCCGGCGACCTGACCTGACTCGACCAATCTCGACCAAGCTTTGGGGGTTCCGGCGCGCCGGCTCTGGCGACGAAAATGCGCTCTGTGCTAACTTGATGCGCTATGGAAAAAAGTGCCCCTCGCAGCCCCGCAGGGCCACGGCTTGACCCCTCCGAGTATATCGAGATGCCGGTGCTCGACTCCCAGGGCACCCTGGCGCTGGCCCGCTCGCTCATCGAGCTCGCCGGGCGCCCGTGGGAGCGGACCGCGCGCCCGGCGGCGCTGTCCTCAAGCGAGATCCAGCTGGCGCTGCGCCGGCTGGTGAACGCCGAGAACGAGCTCGCCCAGGCAACCCGGCGGGGCGAGCTGGCGACCCGCGCCGAGCTGCGCCAGCCCGTCGATCTTGCCGTAGATACGGCGTGGACGGCGATGTACGAGCGGCTGCGCGCCTACGCCATGCTGCCGATCGAGCAGACCCAGGAGGCGCGCCACGCCCAGGACCTTTTGCGCACCCTGTTTCCCGACGGGCTGGCCTTCCTCCGCCTGCCCTACGAGAAGCAGTGGGAAGAGGGCGAGAACCGCCTGCGCACCATCGAGCAGCTCCGCCTCACCGCCGACCTAAACCGGCTCGCCGGGACGGAGTTTCTCACCGAGGTCCGGCGGACCCACGAGCTGTACGGCAAGGTCCTCGGTCTGCCGCGCAGCGCCGACGGACGCGAGACGCGCGAGGCCGACGACGCGCCGCTCGACAGCGCGACGCTGCGCGAGCTGCGCTTCACGGTGTCGCGGGCAATCTCCCAATACGCGCTGAAGATCGTCGCCCTGGCCGACGAGGACGATCAGCTGGTGCGGCGGGTGCTGGCCCCCATCGAGGACCTCCGACGCAAGGGCCGCTGAGCCGCGCGCGCCGGCGTCGCCAAGCTGGCGGACGGCGCGCCAAGTTCTGCTATGCTGGGGGCATCATGGTCGCGATGGTCGTCGAGCTCTCCACCCGCCGCGGGTGTCACCTGTGCGACGACGCCAAGGCGGCGCTCGGCGGTCTGCGCGCCAGCCGACCGTTCGCGCTTCTGCAGACCGACGTCGACTCCGACCCCGCGCTGCAGGCCGCCTGCGGGCTGCGCGGGCCGGTAGTCTTCGCCGCCGCAAAGCTGGTCAGCGAGCTGCGGTTCGACGCCGCCGCGCGCGCCGCCCTCGACCGCTGCCTGGAAGGAGCCCCCTAAAGCCCATGCCCGTTTTGATCTCCCCGCAGACCAAGATGGCCGCCTACGGCGTGGCCGCGCTGTGCATCTCAGCCCTGGTCGCCCACTACGCGATGAGCCTCCCCGACGCCCTGGAGCGCGGCCGCGAAGGCGTACGCCGCACCCGCGAGGCCCCCTGCCTGGTGCTGCGGCCGGCGCCGGTGAACGCCGCGCTCGGCAAGCTGCCGCACAAGGCGCCGGATTTCACCCTCAAGAACCACGACGGCACCGAGGTGAACCTGGCCAAGCTGCGCGGCCGGGTGGTGCTGGTCAACTTCTGGGCGACCTGGTGCGACACCTGCGTCGTCGAGATCCAGTCGCTGGAGCGGCTGGCGACGCAGTTCAAGGACAAGCCCTTCACCCTGCTCGCGGTGAGCGTCGACGACGATTGGGAGAAGGTGCGCAGCTTCTTCCCCGAGGGCTCGCCGATGACCGTGGTCCTCGACAAGGACAAGGCGACGCCGGCCCTGTACGGCACCGAGAAGTTCCCCGAGTCGTTCCTCATCGACCCCGAGGGCAACATCCGCTACTACATCATCAGCGAGCGCCAGATCTGGCACAGCGACGAAGTCCGCCAGTGCATCGAAGCCCTTATGGACTAGCCGAGGACCAACCGGGAACCGCGCGGGCTCAGTTCGGCGCCGACGGGGAGCTCTGGTAGCGCCGCGCCGGCTGCATGAACATCTGCGGATCCAGGTCGAGCTTCATGCCCAGCACCTGGGTCAGCAAGTAATAGATGACCCCGACAGCGAGCAGCATGAGCGCGGTGGCCGTCGCCGCCGCGGCCAGCGCCGTCCCCAGCACCGCCATCGTCCCCCCGGCCAGCAGCAGCCGGCTCGGCGCGCCGAGCTCCGCGGCCTGCGGCGGGGTGAACAGCGAAAAGAGCGAGCTCAGACGCTGCTCATCAAAAAATCGACTCAAGATCTCGGGAAACTTCATGGGGTCCTCTGCACGGGTCTGATTTTGCGGCGAGACGGTTGAATTGGGGCGTCGGCGACTACGCTGCACCGGTGCTCAGCTGCTCCGGGCTCCGGCGAGCAACGCCGCCGCGTCCTCGGTGCCGTTCATCGCCTGACCGACGACCAGCGCCACCATCAGCACCGTCAGGTACAGGAGCGAGACCGAGAACAGGGTGCGCGCCCACCGCAGGCCGGAGGCCCGGCGCAGCCCGCACAGGCCGACGAAGAAGAACCCCAGCCCGGCCAGGAGCGCGGTCCACAGATAGAGCGGCCCGCCGACGCCCAGCGGCACCAGCACCAGCGTCACCGGGGTCAGCGCCGCCAGGTACAGCACGATCTGCATCTTCGCCGTCAGGGTGCCGTGCTCGGTCGCCGTGATCTTGTAGCCGGCGCTGTGGTAGTCGTCGCCGCGGTAGAGGGTGATGGCAAGAAAGTGCGGCAGCTGCCACAGAAACAGGATCGCGAACAGCGCGATCCCCGCCAGGTCCAGCCTCCCGGTGGCCGCCGTCCAGCCCATCAGCGGCGGCATCGCCCCCGGCACCGCCCCGACCACCAGCGCCCCCGACGAGCGCTGCTTCATCGGCGTATACACCGCGACATACGTGATGAGCGCGAGCAGCCCGAGGAGCCCAGTAAGGAGGTTCACCCCGAAGGCGAGCAGCGGCAGTGCCCCCAGCCCGAGGAGCAGCCCGACCCACAGCGCCACCGCGGGGCTCAGCCGCCCCGCCGGCAGCGGGCGGTTGCGGGTGCGGCGCGCCCGGCCGTCGATCTCGCGCTCCAGGTACATGTTCAGCGCGTTGGCCCCGGCGACGACCAGCACAGTCCCGAGCAGCAGATACAGCGAGCGCCGCGGCTCCACCGGCACCGGCGCCAGATAAAGTCCCGCCGCGGCGGTAAGCAGCACCATCAAGGTGATGCGCGGCTTGAGCAGGGTGATGATGTCACGTGCGAAGGTCACGTCCGACTCCTTGTGATGCGGAGGGCCGCGGACGGGGCCGGGGACCAGGCCAGGGGGTATGTAGACATCTGTTGCCTCATGCGCGGGACCGGCGGACGGTGGGGCTCAGCCGCCTCTGGGGGTCGAGAGCGGGGCCGGCTTCTTGGGCTCCGCTGAAGGTGTGGGTGCGGTCGGCTCCAGGGCGAAGCGGAACTCGATCGGGCTCGCTGGGGCCGCAGCTGCGACGCTCAGCTTAGCCCGGCGGGTGCCGAGGCGCTCGTGCCAGGCCTCCAGCACATACTCGCCCAGCGGGAGGTTTTTGAGGGTGAAAGTCCCGTCCGCCGCGGTGACGGCGAAAAATGGGTGCTCAAGGACGAAGAGGTAGGCGGCCATCCAGGGGTGGATGTCGCAGCGCAGCTTGAGCGGGCTGGTCCTTGTGACCGCGAGGATCTGCCGCAGGTCGATGAGCGGCGCCTCGGCGTTGAGCTGGATCTGGTTCAGTACGGTGGTCTCGCCGAGCAGCGCGTGGACGTTGTGCAGCGTGCCATCCGAGTTACTGACCAGCACCGGCTGTCCGCGCACCACGCCGAGGACACGCGGGCTGTAGCGGCACTCGGTCTGGGTCAGGCGCACCGGCTCGGCGGGCGGCGCGTAGGGGCCACCGCCGCCTTCGACGACGCGGACCAGCACGTTCTGCAGCCCGCCGCGCGGGTCGACCACCAGCGACTCGTCGGTGCGCGCCAGGCCGGCGCAGAACGGATCGCTGCCGCGCGGCTGCGCTTCTACAGGGGGTGGCTTGCCGATCAGGCTCGCTCGCCCAGTGGCAGTGGCCCCGCTCTGCGGCGCGGGCGGTCGCGTGGCGGCCGGCGGGGGTG
>DAOMZC010000260.1:0-7870 GCA_035437965.1 Pseudomonadota bacterium | reverse complement strand
AGCGCCTCGGTGTCGGGGTACCCCGCGCGCGTCCGCTCTCGCCGGGCGTCGTCGCGACCGCTCGCCAGCATGACCAGCGGCACCGCCGACCACGCCGGCTGCGACCGCAGCGCCCGGGCCAGCCGCCCCTCACGGTCGAGCAAGAGCTCCTCCTCGGTCAGCAGCACCGTCCCAGCTCCCTCGTCGAGCCGCTGCGCCAGCTCGGCCATGTCGCGGCAGGCGAGGCCCACGAGTCCCACTGTAGCCAGGATGCTCGTGGTGCGCTCGGCGTCCTTGCTCGTCGGCAGGAGGACGAGTATCCGCCACTGCTCCCCGCACCACTCTGAGGGAGTCGCCACCGCTATTCCCCGCCGCTCGCGCCGGCCCCCAGTGGCGCGGCCAGAGCGCGCGGAATCCCATCATACTGCGGCACTCCGGTCATGATTCCGCGGAACTCGCGCAGCGGCTCCCCGATCTCGATTCCGGTCGCGACAATCCTGAGCTGCCGCAGGGAGCGCTCGTGGAAGCCGTTGCGCTTCTTCACCACGCTGACCGTCTGGTGGATCTCCCCGTGCGCTTCGAAGTAGCGGAACAGGAGCACCGAGTCGGCCAGATAGCTCACGTCGACATCACCGGGCAGGGCCGAGCCGATCAGCATTCCGTGCTGGGCCACGACCATGATCGTCAGGACCCCTTTCTGGTTCAGGTAGGCGAACAGCTCGTGCAGGTGGGTGGTCAGGAAGCGCTCGGCCGGCATCGAGTTCAGGTAGCCGTTCAGGCTGTCGATGATGACGATCCGGGCCCCGGCCTCGACCGCCTTGCGGACCTCGAAGGAGAACGCTCCGGGCGACATCTCGGCCGGATCGACCTGCTGGATGTGAAGGAGTCCATCGTCCAGATAAGACTGGAACCCGCCCTCCTTCCCCATACAGAGCTTCTCCGAGCGCTGCACCAAGGTAGGCATCACCTCGTCGAAGATATAGGCCGCGGCCTTCTTCCCTTCCTTGAGCGCCTGGACGACGAACTGCATGGCGATCGTCGACTTGCCGACGCCGGCCGGGCCAAGAAGGAGCGTCGTCGTCCCGCCCGCCAGCCCGCCATCGAGCATGGCATCGAGGTTGGGCAGCCCGCTCGGATAGATGCTCGGGACATAGGAGTCGTGGTGCTCGGAGGCGATGAGCCGGGGGTGGATTATCACGCCTCCCTTTACGATTTCGTAGTCGTGGTAGCCTTCCTGAAAGTTCGCGCCGCGGACCTTGGTTACGTACATCCGCCGGCGCGCTCGTCCGTACTCGGGCATATAGCGCTCGAGGACCAGGTTGCCGCCGACCAGGCTCTCGGGCTGGATCTCGCCGAACTGCGCCGCGCGATCATCAAGGAGGAGCACGGTGACGTGCCGGTCGGCGAAGAACTCGCGCAGCGCCAGGAGCTGCCGGCGGTAGCGCAGCGGGTCGCCGGTGAGCAGGCGCATCTCGGACAGTCCGTCGAAGACCACGTGGGCGGGGTCGATCCGCTCGACCTCGGAGAGGATCGTCTTGGTAGTCTCGCCGAGCTCGATGTCGGCGGGGTGGAACACCGAGGCCTCGGACTCGTCGGCCAGGTTGGCGGCCGAGCGGGTGAGGTCGCAGATGTCCAGTCCTTCAAGCGACCAGCCGTGCGATCTGCAGGTGCTGGCCAGATCGCGCCGCGACTCGGTAAGCGAGACATACAGGCACCGCTCGCCGGCACGCCGGCGGCCAAGGATATACTGCAGCGCCAGCGTGGTCTTGCCCGCCCCCGGGTCGCCTTGGACCAGATAAAATCCTTCCCGGAGGAAGCCGCCCATGAGGACGCGGTCAAGCCCCGGTACGCCGCTCGCGACGAGCTGCGAAGAACCCTCGTGGTGTTCCATCGTATTTCTCTCTGTATAAGCCGCGTAATTTATCTGGCACTAAACCGAGCAAACATTGTTCCCACAGAGCCCCTCTCGCCGGTCGCAGCAGCGACACTATTAGCGACGTCAGGCTCCCTACAGCCCGCTATGTATTTTGATGGGGCCATTTGGTCGGCGCAAGCCTGGTGTACGATTTGTGGGATAGAGGCTGGGAAAGTCGCGCCGCCGCTGCGGCTCGGTCCGTCGCCAAGCCGAAAGATGCGCGGGCGTGGGTGAGTTCCCAATATCAGTCTGAAGGCGCCGGCTGAATGCGCCGGACGCCCGCGCCGACCCCAGGTCACGGTAAAGGGGCGTCGAACCGGCGCCGGCGGCGCGGGGGACGAGCTACAGGGTCTGCAGGTAGCTAACGAGGTCGGCGAGCTGGTCGCTACTGAGCTGCGCGGTCTTGCCGTGCTGCTCACCGCCGCACTTGGGATCGAAGCGCGCGGCCAGGGTGCTGGCGCAGCCGTCGTGCATGTACGGGGCGCGCATCCCGACCTCGATCAAGGAGGGAACCTGGAACGCGGCGCCGGTGCCCACGCTGAAGGACCGGTTGTTCGTGAAGTGAGCGCCGCCGTGGCAGCTGGCGCAGCCGACCGCGGCGTCGGCGAACAGCTCCTTGCCGCGAGCCACCGCCTGCGGGTCGGCGGCCGGCGCCTTGGGCACGGTCGGCTGGGCGTCGAGCCAGTCGGCGAGCGCGCTCACCTCGGCGGGCGGGGGCTGGGTGCCGCCCATGCGGCCGACGAACACCGTGGTCATCAGCTTGTTGATGTCGGTCATGTCGCCGTCCCAGTGGAACGGAGCGGTCGCCAGCAGGCCGCCGCGCAGGGTCTGGGTCCGCCGCGGCCCGATCGGGATGAAGTTCCACACCCGGCCGTCCTCGCCGCCCTCGGGGTGACAGGCGGCGCAGGCCATGGAAGCGGCGGTCGTCCGGTGGAACAGCGAGTGCCCGACGCTCGTGACATTGGCCGCGTCCTTGAACTCGATCTGGTCGGCGCCGATCGCCAGGCGGACCGGCTGGCGCGACTGCGCGACCAGGCGCCCTCTGCCGTCATAGGCCACCGCCACCGGCTCGAACGCGCCGGGAATCTGGGAGCTTGGCTGGGGGAAGAACCCGCACGGGTCGCTCGGGGTCATCTCGGCGCGCTTGATGACCACGGTGCCGCCGATCAGGTTCGGGCCGTTGGCGGCGACCGCGATCGTCACCTCGCTGCCACCCGGGGCCACTGCGAAGTCGATCGCGTAGGGGATGAACGGCAGGGTGGGACCGGGCTGCTCCTCACCGCTCGGACCAAGGAGGCTGAGGGCGCCGGCGACGATCCCCGCTCCCTTGCACTGCCCGCTGCCATAGCCGCCCGGCCGCGTGGTGTCCACCGCCGAGGTGGTGCCGCGCTCGTAGAGCATGGCCGCCTTGCCGTCGGGCATAAGGTGCAGCTGCCAGGCGACGCCGGGCTCCGCGGTCGCCGGACCCATGGGGTTGCCGCGCGGGTCGGGGAAGCCCGCCATGACCGGCTTGGGCTTGACGCGGCCGACCACCGTGCCCGACTGGTCGACTGTGAGCAGCTCGGCGCTGCGGAAGCGGCTGATCAGGAGCTCGCTGCCCTTGACGACGATGTCGCGCAGGTCGCTGTCCAGGTGCAGGCGGCGCAGCGCGTCGCCGCCGCTTGCCGCGAAGGTGACGAGCTCACCGCCGGCGCAGGCCAGGTGCAGGCGATCACTGGCCGCGTCGTAGGCGACCCCGCGCGGGGCGGCGCAGGCGGGCCGGCGGGCGAGGATCGTGCCCGCCACCGGATCGATGGTGAGCAGGGCGCCGCCGCGGCGCAGGGCGACGTGGACCTTGCCGGCGCCGTCCTCGACCAAGCGGCCGGGCTCGTCGCCGTTCTGCAGCTCGATGCGGCCGGTCTGCTGCAGCTTGTCGAGGTCGGCGAGCCAGATGACATCGCGATCGGGGTCGGCGGCCACCGCGGTCTTGCCGTCGCGCAGCACCAGCAGGGTGCCGCCGCTGAGGGCCGGCGGCTGGGTGCGCGCGGTCGGCGGCGTGCCCGGGGTCACGCCGGCCGGTGGGGGCACAACCGGCGTTTCGGGCTCGTGCACTCCGCTGCAGCCAAGGGCCGTGCTCACTACCAAGCCGGCCACCGAGCCCACAAACAGAAACCTGCGCTGGTTTGCCATTTATCGCCTCCTTTGGGGACTCCGCGCGCGGAGCCAGTCTGGACAAGGCTGAAAAATCAAGTAACTCCGCGAGCTTACAAGATCGTCCGGATTCCGGCGCGGGGAAGTTGCGCGCCCGGTCGCTCAGTAGCCGCCAGCTCGCGGGGGCTCGCCCGGCGCTTGACCTGCCCGAGGCGGCTCGGCGATGCTGGCCACGCTTAGGTCGCGCTCTGGTTGCGCTCGGGCCGGTGTCCGCTGCCGGCCTCGACTCCCGGTCTGTGTTCTCCCAAGGAGCTCTTTCGATGCTACCCGCGTGTTTTTCTTGCTCGCCGCCGGCGCCTTACCGGGCAGGGGCGGCCCCGCCGCCGGATCCGACCTCCACGGGGCCGGGAGGGCAGCTCAGCGGGGGTCGGCAGAAGTCGCCGCCGGGATCACCTTGGGGACGAGCTGTCGATGTCGACTTATGACCTGCTCGTCCTCACGCTGAAAGGCGATCAGGGCGCGGCGCGGGCGTTTGTGAAGATCCTGACGCCGATCTTCCACAAAGAGGCGCAGTACGCGATCTGGCGGATACGCGGCACCGGCGAGGACGTCAAGGAGCTCGTCAACGACATCTTCGCCGACCTTTTCGCCGACGGCGCCGCGCGGCTCAAGCGCTTCGATCCGGAAAAGGGCGCCTCCCCCGAGGGCTACTTCCGCCGCTTCGCCCGCCTGCGCTGCATGGGCTTTGCCCGCGATGAGCGCGACCGCCTGCTCGAGCGGCTGATGGAGCCCGGCGATCTGAGCGAGCTGCACGTCGGCGCCCACCCCGAGGCGGCGCGCCTTGATGACCTGGACGCGCGGGCCAAGCTCAAGCGCATCGCCGAGATCCTCACCCCGGCGGAGTACGAGGTGTTCACCCGGCGCTACCTCAAGGGCCAGGAGACCGAGGTGATCTGCGCCGCCATGAACTTCAGCCGCGATGTCTTCTTCCAGCGCATCCACCGGCTGATCGATCGGCTGCGCCAGCATGGCATCCTGGAGAAGGAGTACCGCGGCCGCAAGGCCGGAACGCCCGGCCGCAAGCCCGGCGCTGCAAAAGACGATCCCACGGAGGAATCATGAAGCCGCCCCGGCAAGGCGCGATTGCGGCGGGACTTTTTGCCCTGGCGAGCCCGCTGGATGGCGGCAGCTGTCAGTTCTCGGCTGCGCGGTCCCTATTGGAAAGCAAGTGGTGGCTTCATGAACAATAAGAAACTGGAGTTTGGCCTGCAGAGCCTCGAAGCGGACGCCGCGCTGGAGGCTCTGGAGCGACGGCAGCGGGGCGAGCCGGCGCTCCCCGACTCGCCGCTCACCGAGTCGGAGGCCGATGAGCTGCTGGCGCTCGGCGGCGACCTTGGCGAGGGGTTTTACGACCGCAAGGCCGACGAGCTGCTGCAGGCGCTGCAGCTGCCCGGCGCCGTGGCGGCACCGGGCGTGGCCGGCTCGGCGGGTCGCGGTCAGGTGGTGCCGCTCTCCCCCCAGGCGCGGCCGGGCCGCCGCGGCCGGTGGCTCAAGCAGGTCTTTTATGTGGCAGCGCCGCTGGCGGCGGCGGCGGGCTTTGTGCTGTGGCTGCTGCCGTTCGGGTCGCTCGAGACGATCGTCGAGCCGGTGCAGCTGCAGGTGAGCACCCAGCGCGGCGCCCCCGAGTCGCCGACCGTGCCGACGACCGTACCGACGACGACCCTGCGCGTGCCGCGCGACGGCTGCTTCAACGTGCGGGTCCCGCTAAAGAAATCGGCGACCCCCTTGTCAGATGATCTCACGGCCCAGGCGTACTTGATAAGTGAAGGACATCCGGTGCGATGGAATCTCTCGCTCCAGCTTGATCCGACGGGCGTGCTCAGCACGACCGCGGGCTGCCAGCACCTGCCCCAGGCAGTGTCCGGCAGCGACCTCGAGCTGGTGCTCCTCGTCGGCTACCCGGGCCGGCTGTGGTGGCATCGTGAAGCCGCCCTCAGCCGCGCAACCGGCGAGCATGGCGAGTATCGGGGGATTCAATATGTCCGGCGGTCGCTCCAGCTCGTCGCAAGTCCTGCCGAGCTGAATCAGTAATCGGGTGCGCTGGGCAGGGAGCGCGCCCCGAGCCTTCCCCTGCTAAAAGAGGCGACCATGGCAGATTCGGATTCTCAGGCCCCCCAGACTACGCAGACCAACAGCGAAGGCGTCGCGGAGCACCGCGCGCCCGAGCAGCCAGACGAGGCCCCGACCCCCGACCAGGCCGACGTGGAGTCGCCGGACGACGGTGACGCAGCCGATCCGGGCGGCGGCCGCAGCCTGCGCGCGCACAAGGCGGCCGGGGCGGTGAAATCAGCGTCGCTCGGCCGCTCTGGGCAGGCGCCGTCAAGCAGGGCCACCAACCCGGGCTCGGGACGCAGCCTCCGCGACGCGGTGAACGCTGCCGAGTCGCGAGCGCGGCGGACCTTCCCCGGGCGCACCCGCTGAGCCACCGTCGACGATGAAGACGCGGCTGCAGAGGCGGTTCCGGCTGGCGATCGGGCTCACCTGCCTCGTCCTGGGGCTGAGCTGCCAGCGGGGCGGGACAGCGCCGACCCTAAGTGAGCTTGAGGGCTGCGACGACGTAACGCTCGCGGCGCCGCTCGCCGACGGTCCGACCTATGTCTGCAGCCTCGAAGCGACCGGCTCACCGAGCGTGGTGATCGCGGCCCGGCCGGGCACGCCGGCGGGCGCGGCGCCGGGCGAGCTGTGGTCGCTGCAAGGCGAGCCGGGCGTCACCGCCAGCTTCACCACCGACGGCCGCCTGCGCATCGAGCTTTTGCGCGCTGACCTGCCGCGCATGGTGACGATGCGCGCGCGCTCCTGGCTGCCCCACGGGTCCGCGCCGTCGGCGCTGCACCTGCGGCTCGCCGCGCTGGTGCCGGCGCCGGCCGAAGAGATGGCGGGAGCCGCGCGCAAGGCCAAGACCATTCAGCAAGGAATCGCCGCGCTGCGCCGCGCCGCGCCCGCTGACGCCGTCGGCCGCGCCCGGCTGCTGCACGCCCTGGCCGACCTCGAGGTCGACGCCGGGCTGCACAAGGACGCGCGGCTGCACTTCCAGCAGGCCCTGGAGCTCGGTGCCCCGGCCGGGCTTGTAAACCTCGCGGCCAACTCGGCGCGCCGCCTCGCCTTCGAGCACTTCACCATCGACCATGACGTCGACCGCGCGCTGGCGATCCTGCAGCAGCACGAGCCGCTCATCCGCATGGTCGCTGTAGAGTCGGTGCTGGCGCTATACACCCGCGGCGTGTGCGCCCAGGAGCGCGGCGAGCTGAGCGCGGCGGTCCGCTACCTCGCCCAGGCGAAAGCGGCGGCGCGCGACCTCGGCGACGACGAGACCCGGCGCCTCATCCAGACGGTGCAGGCGCTGGTCCTGGTGCAGCAGGGCCTGACCCCGGCGGCCGAGGCGGTGCTCAAGGAGCTGCTCGGTGAGCTCGGCCAACCGGGCGGCGCCTGGGACGTCTGCGAGCGCATGACCTACCTGAACACCCTCGGCTGGGTCCGCATCCTGGAGCAGGAGTCGCGCAGCCCGGGAGCGCAGGAGCCGCTGCCGCTGCTCAATGCCGCCCTGCAGTACCGGGCTCAAGACGGCTGCGCCACCGATGGCCAGAACGTCCGTCTGAACCAGGCCCGCGCCGAGCTGCTCATCACCGAGCAGCTGGCCGAGGCGTCGCCCTCGGCCCGCGAGGCGCTGGCGAGCCCCGCGGTCGCACAGCACCTGCTTGCCGCCGGCGAGCACCTGGCGGCGGGGCTTGGCAGCGGGGCCGCGGAGCCGCTGTCCCAGCAGATGGATGTCGCCGAGGTGAGCGGCCG
>DAOMZC010000259.1:4846-7876 GCA_035437965.1 Pseudomonadota bacterium | reverse complement strand
ACTCAAACCGCCAGCACCTGCCAGGCGTGCCCGTCACTCGATGGCGGCGCCTCCGACTGATTCCTGCGCGCCGCCGCGGTCACCGCGAGATTGCAGAGCGGCACGGGTGCGCGACACCATGCCGGCGGCCTTGAAGCGCTCGAAGGTCATCAGAGCGGCACGCAGGTGGGGCTCTGCACCTTCGCGCACCCAGGAGGCGCCGGCGCTGCTCTTGGCGAAGCATCCGAACCAGTACTGGGCAGTGGCTGGCTCCATCTTCATCCCGAGCTTGCAGGCGGTCGTGATGCTCTTGCGGAACAACTCTGCCGTGCGCCTGGTTGGCCTGCCGAGGCGCCAATCAGCGAGCGCGGCAAACAGCAAGGCGTCCGGCACGGCGTGCGGAAACCGCCGCGCGAGACCCCGCAGCTTGGCGAGCGCGATCTCGATCTGTGAGGCATACCGCGCTGGCTGTGGCGCGGCCAGGTAGGCGTCGAGGATGCAGACGTACGTGTGGCGTAGCTGCACCAGACTCCAGCGGGCCCGCTGCACCGAGTCAAGGGCCTGGCTCGCCAGCTCCACCGCCGGCTCAAACTGCTCCAGGTTGCGCCGGGCGCTGGCCAGCAGCGACAGGGTGACGGATTCCGGAATCAGCCCGAGCTCCTGGGACAGATAGGTGCGCCCCTTCTCAAGCTGGATGGCGGCCTCGGCGTACTCTCCCAGGTTGAGCTGCGCGGCTCCCTGGCCGATATTGGCGAGCACCAGATAGCGCGCGTTCTCGGCGCGCACGGCGAGCGGCTCCATCTCGCGGCTCACCGCCAACATCTGCGCGAAGTCACACAGCCCCGCCGCGGCGAGCTGGAGCTGCAGCAGACTATGGAGGAGCGCCAGATCGTCCTTGTAGTTGCGCGCCAGAGCGACGGCCCGCGCCGCGTGCTCGGCCGCGCGCTCCAGCTGACCATCATTGAGCTCGACGAGCGCCCGCACGCGCAGGAAGTCGATCTCGGCGTGCGTGCCAGACAGCACATCGGCATCGCGGTGCTCGATGTGTTCGATATAGCGCAGGCACAGTCCGCGCAGCGGCGTGTGCGACAGGATGAAGAACAACGCCGAGCGGTGGTAGTTGCGCCGCGGCGCCAGCCCCAGCTGATCTTCGAGGTGCAGGCCAAAGAGCGTGCACAGGAGCGCGAGCTCCGGCTGATCGGTCCAGACGAAGACCTCCTCGACCCCCAGGCCGGCGAGCAGCTCGGCGGCGATGGCGCGCTGATCCGGGTCGGCGAGCTGGGTTGCGGACATAAGACCCAGCCGCTTTCCCAGCAGCTCGGCGGCCAGGCGTCCCACCCGCGACCACAGCCGCAGCGGCTCCGCGGGCAGAGGGGTGCCGGCCGCCGCGCAGAGCTGCCGCAGCGCCACCTCGGCCTCGTGCAGCCGACCCAGGCCAAAGCGAGCCTCGGTGAGCCCGCGCCACAGCCGTACCTGGGCCAGCTGCGGCATGGTTGTCTGCGCGTGCAGCAGGCGCGCCTGCTCCAGCAGGGCAGCCGCCTCGGCCGGTGCACCTCGCCGCAGCGCTGCGTCACCAGCCAGGGCATAGTAGTGGGCGGCCGGCGCCGGCTCGTGCGCTTCGCGATAGTGGGCGGCCACGAGGGCGGCGCGGCTCTCGTCCCCCGGGTACACCTGCACCAGCGCCTCGGCGAGGCGCTGGTGCAGCCGCTGGCGGTCGTCGGGGCTTAGCGAGTCGCGCACCCGCTCGCGGAGCTTGTCGTGGCCAAACCGCCAGCGCTGCGCGTACAGCTCCAGGAGTCCGACGTCCGCCAGGGCGCGGATCTGCTCCTCGGTATCCGGCAAGAGGTGTGACAGCAGAATCGGATCGAGATCGCGCCCGGCCACCGCCGCCAGATGCAGCAGCGGTCGCGCGGCGACCGGAGCGCGGGACAGCCGTCGCTCCAGCACCTGCTCGATTCCGCCCGAGAGCAGGCGCTCGGGGAGCCGGCCGATGCCGACTTCTGCCAGCGAGCCGCGCTCGGCGGCCAGCGCCCGCATGACCTCGACAATGAAATAGGCATTGCCCTCGGTCTCGGCAGCGATCCGGTCGAGGAGGGCACGGTTGCGCGCCGAGGGTCCGAGCATCGACTCGCAGAGCGCTTCCTGCTCCCGGCGATCGAGGCGCAGCAGCCGCAGCCTGCGCAGCTGCGGCAGGGCCGCCGCGGCCTGCGCGCCTTCCTCCTCACGGCAGGTGGCCACCATCAGCAGGGCGCGCCCAGATGCCCAGTTCGCGAGGTGGGATAGCAGCGCCAGGCTCTCGGAATCCGCCCACTGCAGGTCCTCCAACACCACCAGAGCCGTATCGGGCAGCCGCGCGAGGAGCGCCTCTACGACGTGGAACAGGCGCAGGCGTGCGCCCGGCGCATCGAGCGCCGGCGGCGCCGCCACCGCGCTCTCGAGCAGCTGCGGCAGCTCGGGGAGCAGGCGGCCCAGGATGCCGGCTTCGAGCTCGTCGAGCGGCACCTGCAGCGCCAGCAGCTTCAGCACGTCCCGCCATAAGTGGTAGGCATCGCCGCCGGGGGTCGCCTGACCGCGCAGGACCAGCACGCCGGCGCGCAGAGCGCCGCAGCGCAGCTCTTCCAAAAGGCGCGACTTGCCGACGCCGCTCTCGCCGCAGACCAGCCAGGCCGAGCCGAGGCCCAGCCACGCCGCCGACAGGGCCTCCTGAAGCTCGCGCAGCTCGGCTTGCCGCCCGACAAAGCGCGCGGCGATCAAGTAGCTATCGCGGGTGGCAACCGGCTCACTGGTGAGCGCGAGCCCGGTGGCCGCGGCCAGCTCGCGCCGCAGCGTGGCGGCATCGGCCTGCCGGAGGCTGGGGAGCTTTCTCAGCGCCTGGCCGAGCACCGGTTGCATGGCGGCCGGCAAGGGTGCCAGATCAGGCGCCCCCGTCAGGATCTGCTGCAGCAGCGCGGCGCGCCGGTGGCCGATGGCAAATGGGTAGGTGTCGGTAAACATCTGGAAGGCCAGCACGCCGACCGCATATAGATCCGAGCGCTCGCTCGCGGGCTCGCC
>DAOMZC010000259.1:0-4746 GCA_035437965.1 Pseudomonadota bacterium | reverse complement strand
GGTCGACGTGCGCGTCGATGTGCGAGGCAAGCGCGGGGGTCGCCGATCCGTTCAGCAGATCGGCCAGCTGCGAACCGGCAAGACACTCCATGTCGCTCCATTTTAGTCGCCCTGTCGCCAGTTCAATGCCAACATCGGCGTGCCCAGGTGGCGGCGGTATGGCGAAAAGCGTACAGCGCTGGCGGCATGCCGCCATGTCGGTGGACGTGGGCATGCTGCCAGCGCCGTCCGCGCGAAGGAGACGCATAGGCTGCAGCCTCGGATCGTGGTGAAATTGAGGCTGCAGTCATGGTCACCCAGGCAGAAAACCCGTGAGTCTCGTCCGCATCTTCTCCGAGCATGCGGCGGGTTCTTCGCATGCCGGAGATCCTCCGCTCGCTGCAGCCACTGAAGCGCTGGAAAACGCGCTCGCGCAGATCGTCGCCTCGGGTCAGGCCGCCTGGCCGCAGATCCAGCTTACGCCCGAGGACTTCGTGCGCTTTCTCGCCCGGCAGCTGCCGCCCGAGGTGATGTCACCCGCCGAGCTGGCATCGCTGCGCGCTGGTGAGCTCTATTTGATATGCGCGCTCGGGCGCGGACACCCCGCGGCGCTGGCGGCGTTCGCGGCGGACTACATGCCCGAGGTCCGCCGCGCGCTGCGGCGCCTGGAGACTCCGGAGCCGCTCATCGAAGACATCAGCCAGGGGCTGTATGGTCACCTGCTGGAGCGCCAGAATGCGCCGCCGGATGCCGCGGGTCTGCGGCGTGGCTATGCCGGCCGCGGCGACCTCAAAGGCTGGCTCTGTGTCTGCGCCGTTCACGCGGCCGTGAAGCGGAACAAGCGCGCGCGGCGCGAAATCGCGCTGGAGCAAGCGCCCGAGGCGATCCTGCCGGAGCAGGAGCGCACCCCCGAGCTTGCGCTTCTGACCGGGGAGCTGAAGCAGCTGTTCGAGGCCGCGTTCCGGCAGGCGGTGGCGGCGCTCACCAGCCGCGAGCGCAACCTGCTGCGCTACCACTTCCTGTCCGGGCTCAGCATCGACCAGATCGGAGCGCTGTACCACGTCCACCGCGCCACCGCGGCGCGCTGGGTCGCGTGAGCGGCTGGCGACCCTGACGCGCCAGCGCTTCCTCGCCGCCACCCCCATGCACCAGCAGAGCTACGCCCAGCTCGTAGCGCTGGTGCGCAGCCAGCTGACCCTGAACCTGGCCAACCTGCTCAAGCAGGTGACGGCCGGGGAGCTCCCACTCAGCAAGATCGCGCCCAAAGAGTAGGCCGGGAGCGCCAGGTCCTGCCAAGGCCACGCAGCGCATGGACGCTTGGCGATTCCAGTGCCAAGGTGCGTCCCACATAGTCTGACCGTGGCACCGCAAAACCCACGTCATTTTTCGTGCGACTTTGGTTGCGGTCGGGACCCGTAATAGACATGGTCCAAGCGCAACACCCGCGCTTCCGAAGTATCGCGACGCTTGCGCGGCTACCCTTCCGATCGGCGCAGCCGTGCGGCAAAACGCCTGGCCTGCCATGGCCGCGGGCACTGCTTGTCGCGGTGCTGAGCGGGGCCCTCTTCCCCCTGGCTTATCCCAAGTTCGATCTCTTCCCGCTGGCCTTCGTCGTCTTGGCCCCGCTTTTCTATATCGCGGAGGCAGGGCGCGGGCGGCAGGCATTCCTCTGCGGTCTTCTCGCGGGCTTTCTGACAAACTTCATCGGCTATCGTTTTCTCGCCGGCACCCTGCACCGCTTCGGGGGCTTCTCCGCGCCCCTCGCCCATGTCGGGCTGGTGCTCCTGGCTGCGTATCAGGGAGCACGCACCGCGGTGTGGATCTATCTGATCAGTGTCGCGCGGCGGCGTTCCTGGCCGCTCTGGCTCGCCGCTCCGGTCGTGGAAGTCGGCCTGGAGCTCATCTTTCCTTACCTTTTCCTTTCCCACCATGGAAGCGCGATGTACCGCTTCCTGCCGTATATCCAGATCGCCGATCTCTTCGGGGTCTACGGAGTCAGCGCGGCGCTCGTGCTGGGCAACGTCCTTGTCTACGAGCTCGCCAGCGTCATTGTCCTTCAGCGCAGCGCTCTCCGCCTGGTGCCCACCCTTGGCCTCGCGGCGGTGCAGGCGATCGTCCTCGGCTATGGCGTTTATCGGATAAAAGAGGTGAAGGCCACAGCGGCGGCCTCCCCGTCGAAGAGGATCGGGCTCATCCAGCCGAGCATCCAGGCCAACGAGAAGAACTATGGCCTCAACCGTGCACCAGAGCGACTCGATCCCCATGTCCAGATCGAAAGGCAGCTCGAGCTCTCGCGGCAGATCGCCACGAGCTCTGACCTCATCCTCTGGCCGGAGGCCACCTACCCCAGCCAAGTCTACCGCAGTGCCGCCCGGCTCACCACGCTCTCCGTTCACCGCGGATACGCGGTCCCGGTGCTGTTCGGAGCGCTCACCAGCCAGCCCGTACGCGGCGCGGCCACGGAGCATTACAACTCCGCGATCCTGGTCGACAAGGACGACCAGATCCTTGGGCGCTACGACAAGAACTTTCTCGTCTGGTTCTCGGAATCGCTCCCCTTCTCCGAGGTCTTTCCGATCCTCGAGCGCTGGTTTCAAAATGCGCATCGTCTCAAGCGTGGCGCAGGCGCGGCGGTAATTCCCTGGGAGGGTTATTACATCGCCCCCAGCATCTGCAATGACGACATCATCCCCGCCTACACGCTGCGACTTGCGGGCCAGCCGGCGAACTTGCTCGTCAACCTCACCGACGATGCGTGGTTCGCGAACACGGCCGAGCCGTACTTCCACCTGGCGCTGTCAACCTTCCGGGCCGTGGAGAGCCATCTTTACCTGGTTCGTGACACCAACAGCGGGGTGAGCTCGCTCATTGATGCATCGGGGCGGATCATCGAGCAGACCAAAGTCACGGTGGACACCCAGGAGCCGCTGGCACGCGCTTGGGAAGTAAAGATGATGCCGGCCCGGGAGACCGTATACCGGCGGGTGGGAAACCTCTTTGCGTACTTGTGCCTGGCGCTCGCGGCGATGACGACGCTTTTGCGGCGGCGGCACTCGTAGCAGCATGAGTCGTTCATTGTCTATGCCGGAACAGCGGGATGGCTTTGACCTCTTTTCAGCAGTGAAAGACCAAATGCGACGGCTTGTTGACTTTACCAGGGCGCTCTTTGCGGCTATCGATTCCGAAGCGGCTGCCGAGCGCTCTCTACATCCAGGCTATGATCGCCGGGCCTCGCAGATCCTCCTTGTCGCCGCGGTGGTCCTGACGCTTGCGTACTTCTTCTGCAAACCGTCCTTTTTCCTGTCCATGTTCGGAACTGCCGTGGCGCGCAGCGTACCCCTGAACCGCTACAGAGAGCTTATCAGCCACAGCTATTGGTGCCTGGGCAAAAGCCTGCTATTGGCAGTCGTTCCGCTCGTGCACCTACGGCTTAGCGGGGAGCGCCCGGCCGATTACGGGCTCGTGCGAGGCTTCGCTGCTGCGCCGAGCGGACCCGGGGCGACCGCGAATCCGTCGCCCCGGGTCTCGCTGCGCATCTATCTGGCGCTGATGCTGGTGATTTTGCCGGTGATCGTCCTTGCGAGCTTTACGCCAACCTTTCAGCAGACCTATCCGCTCTACTGGCTGGCGGGGCGCAGCCTGTTCGAGCTCTTGGTGTGGGAGACGGAGTATGCCTTCCAGTTCTTTGCCATCGAGTTCTTCTTTCGCGGCTACCTCGTATTCGGGCTGCGCCGCGCTTTTGGCAGCCAGTCGATCTTCATCGCGATGGTGCCGTACTGCATGTTCCACTTCACCAAGCCCCCGGCCGAGGCACTGGGCGCCATCCTCGCCGGCCTCGTGCTGGGCTCCTTGGCCCTGGGCTCGCGCACGATCTGGGGCGGCGTGCTCTTGCACGTATCGGTCGCCTTGACGATGGATTTCTCGGCGCTCGTGCAAAAGCACGCGCTGCCAAGCCTGAAGGGAGTCCTCCCCTTATGACGCGGCCTCGCCACCGCATACGTTTTTTTGATTCCTTCGTGCGACTTGCGGTGGGCTTTGTGCCCATCGCTTCAATACTCCGCTCGCTCGCTTGCCTGGCGGGCCGGAGGCAACTCCTGCTTCCAGGAGTTTCAATCACATGCGGACTTAAAGGAATGCCAATCACATGCAGACCATGAAAAAGCTTTTGATTGTTGGCGGCGTGCTGGGGATCGCCGCTGGAGGTGTACAGTGCTCAGATGGGATCGGGGACAATCAGTCCTCCAAGGTTCGGCTCGAGGTCACTTCGGACGCGAGCCTGGGCCGCATCGCCTCGGCTGACCAGGCCATCGACTGCGGCAGCACGTGCGGGGCCGACTATGCCAGGGGGGCGACGGTGACCCTGACGGCGACCCCGCTTCCAGGGGTGGACACGGCCTTTCTCGGCTGGGACGGCGCCTGCACCGGCACGGATTCGACTTGCACCGTCACCTTGGACCAAAACCAGGCCGTGACCGCGAACTGGAAGCAGCCGGCGTCCCCCGACATGGCGACGCCGCCGGATATGACGACGGTTCCGGCGCCCACCGTCACGAGCGTCAGCCCCGCCTCGATCGTCAACAATGTCTCATCCACGCTCACGATCACGGGCACCGACTTCCGCGCCGGCGCCACGGTCACGGTGGGCGGGGTCGCCTGCAATCAGGTGACGGTGGTCTCGCCGACCCAGATCACCTGCACCTATCCGGGCAAGGCGGCGACCTGCGGCGGCCAGGGGATCACGGTCACGGAAGCGGACGGCCAGAGCGG
>DAOMZC010000258.1:0-7877 GCA_035437965.1 Pseudomonadota bacterium | reverse complement strand
CGCGGCGGACCGCGACGCCGGCAGCGGGCTGGCCGGCCCGCCGCAAGGTCCGGTCCGGTCGGCCGAGCAGGCGCGCGTTCCTTGGATCCATTTCGCTCCATGGTAGCTGAAATTCACGGGTTTTAGGGACGGCGCGGCGGCCGCGCGGCCCCCCGCTGGCGGCCGGCTTCGCGGACAAAGAAATTGACACGCCGTCACCCGTTCAGTAACTTCCCATTAGTTCAGTCAGGGAAGGTCCTACATGTCCATTCCTAATAACACCGACGGCGCCGACAAGTCGCTCCCGATGCCGATCCCGTTTCCGCGCCGCGCCTTCATAAAGCCCGTCGCCCCCACCCTCACCCCCCCCAGCGAGGTCACCAGCGAGGTCCATCGGTCGTTAATCGGAATGGACGGCGACGGCGAGTCGGTGATCGGCGAGCCCGGCGGCCGCGAGCCGCTCACCGACCGTCAGCGGCAGGTCCTGTCGTTCATCGGCGAGTCGATCCGCTCGCGCGGCTACCCGCCGACCCTGCGCGAGATCGGCGAGCGCATGGGGATCCGCTCCACCAACGGGGTCAACGACCACCTCAAGGCCCTGGAGAAGAAGGGCTACCTGCAGCGCCAGGATCTCAAGTCGCGCGCCCTGCGCGTGCTCGAGCCCGACGAGCCCACGCTGACCGAGCCGGTCCTCGCCGCCAACGACGACAGCACCGTCGAGGTGCCGCTGCTCGGGCGGGTCGCCGCCGGTCAGCCCATCCTGGCCCTGGAGCAGCGGGAGGACACGGTCAAGGTCGACCGCTTCTTCCTCGGCGGTCACCGCGACGTATTCGCGCTGCGCGTGCAGGGCGACTCGATGATCGAGGCCGGCATCTTCGACGGCGATTTCATCTTCGTCAAGAAGCAGGCGACGGCGCGCTCGGGCGACATCGTCGTCGCGATGATCAACGACGAGGCCACGGTCAAGTACTTCTACCCCGAGACCGACCGCATCCTGTTCAAGCCCGCCAACTGTCGCCTCGTCCCCATCGAGGTCAAGCGCAGCGACTTCAAGCCGGTGAACCTCCTTGGCACCGTGGTCGGTATCTACAGGCGCATGAACTAGCCGCGCAGGAGCTCGGCCGCGCGCGCCGACCAGCTGCCGGTGCCCGCTGTCGGGCCCCTGTGCTAGGGTGCGCCCATGTCCACGCTGTATCTGGTCGACGGTTCCAACTTCCTGTTTCGCGCCTTTCACGCCATGCCGCCGATGGTCACCTCGACCGGCATCCCCACCGGGGCGGTGCGCGGCCTGGCGAACATGCTGCTGCGCCTGCTCGGGGAATACCAGCCGTCGCACATCGCGGTGGTGTTCGACGCCGGCGGCCGTGACAAGCGCGCCGAGCGCCTGGCCGCCTACAAGCAGAACCGCAAGGAGTGCCCGCCCGAGCTCGTGCCGCAGTTCGACCTGGCGCGGCGCCTGGTCGGGGCGCTCGGGGTTCGCTCTCTCGACGCCACCGATGCCGAGGCCGATGACCTCATCGCCACGCTCGCCCGGCGGGCCCAGAAGGCCCAGCTCAAGGTGGTGATCGCCTCGTCGGACAAGGACCTGATGCAGCTGTGCAGCGAGGGCGAGATCGGGCTGCTCGACACGATGAAGGACGAAGGGCGCGGCAAGCTCTACGGGCCGGCCGAGGTGGTCGAGAAGTTCGGCGTGCCGCCGGCGCAGCTGGGCGACGTGCTGGCGCTGATGGGCGACAGCAGCGACAACCTGCCCGGGGTGCCGGGCATCGGCCCCAAGACGGCGGCGCAGCTCATCCAGAGCTTCGGCTCGATCGACGAGCTCCTGCGCCGCATCGACGACATCAACGTGCGCGGCAAGGACAAGGTCCAGGCCGCCCTGCGCGCCAACGCCGAGCAGCTGCGCCTGGTGCGCGAGCTGGTGGCGCTCGACGAGGACGTGCCGGCGGCCCCCGAGCTCGGCGAGCTCAGCAGGCAGCCGGTGCACCGCAGTGAGCTGCTCATGCTGATGCAGGAGCTGGAGTTCAACACCCTGCACAAGCGCCTGACGCAGCCCGGCGGGGTGCCCGGCATGCCGGACCTCAGCGACGAAAAAGCGACCGCCGAAGCCCTGGGTCCGAGCGGAACCGGTGAGGTCTTGGGTCCGGGCGGCGCCGGCGAGCCCGGCGGGCTGACCGCGGCGCCCGACGCGGTCAAGGCCCTGCCGCCCACGAGCGCGCTCGTCGACGCCGTGCCGGTCGGCTGCACCGTGGTGCTCACCGCCGACGAGCTCGCGCAGGCGGTGGCGGCGATCCGCGAGCGGCTCGTGGCCGACCCGCAGGCGTGGCTCGCGGTGGTGCCGCAGTGGTGCGAGGACCCGCGCAAGGGCCACAACGCGCGCCTCTGCCCGCTCACCGGGCTGGCGCTCGCCATCGTCGGGACGGCGCCGTTCTATCTGCCGTTCGCGCACCGCTACCTCGGTGCCCCGACGCAGCTTGCCGCCCCGGAGATCTTCGCCGCGCTCGCCCCGATTCTGGAAGACCCGGCGGTGCGCAAGGCGGTGTACGGCGCCAAAGAGACTTTCGCCGGGCTGCGCCAGCACCGGCAGGCGCTGCGCGGCGTGGCCACCTGTCCGGCGCTCTGCTCCTATCTTCTCGATCCCGCGCAGAGCCACGAGCTGCCGGCGCTCATCGAGCGCCACCTGCCGCCCGACTACCCCAAGCTGCCCAGCCGCGACGCGCTGTGCCAGAGCGGCAAGCACCGCAGCGGCTTTGACACCGTCGAGCTCAGCCGCGCCGCCGAGCTCGCCGGTGCCGAGGCGCGAGCGGCGCTGCTCGCCGGTGAGGTGCTGCTGCACAAGCTCGATCCGGCCGGGCAACAGCTCCTGCACGCGCTCGAGCTGCCGCTGGCCCAGGTGCTGGCCGAGATCGAAGGCCACGGGGTGCTCCTCGACGTGGGCGTCCTGCGCCAGCTGTCCGCCGAGGCCGAGACCCGGCTGCGCGCGCTGGAGGCCGAGATCGCCGGCGAGGCGGGGGTGACGATCAACCTCAACTCGCCCAAGCAGCTTGCCGAGCTCTTGTTCGAGCGGCTGGGGCTGGAGCCGGGCAAAAAGACCAAGGGCAAGTCCGGCCACTCCGTCGACGCCGAGGTGCTGGAGACCCTGGCCGCCGATCACCCGATCGCGCGCAAGATCCTCGAGCACCGCAGCCTGTCCAAGCTCAAGGGCACCTACCTCGATCAGTTTCCCCTGCTGTGCGATCCGGCCAGTGGCCGCCTGCACACCTGCTACCAGCAGGTGGTGGCCGCCACCGGGCGCCTGTCGTCGACGGAGCCGAACCTGCAGAACATCCCGATCCGCACCGAGCTCGGGGCCAAGATCCGCCGCGCCTTCGTCGCCCCGCAGGGGCACGTGCTGATCGCCGCCGACTACTCGCAGATCGAGCTGCGGGTGCTCGCCCACCTCTCGGGCGACGAGCTCTTGTGCACGAGCTTCGCCAGCGGCGACGACATCCACACCCGCACCGCGCAGGAGATGTTCGGCCCCGGGGCCACTTCCGACAAGCGCCGCGTCGCCAAGATGATCAACTACGGCATCGTCTACGGCCTGTCCGACTACGGCCTGGCGGTCCGGCTGTCGATCGAGCGCCGCCTCGCCAAGCAGTACATCGAGGAGTACTTCGCCCGCTACAAGGGCGTGAAAGACTTCATGGACGAGCTCGTCCTGCGCGCCCGGCGCGACGGCGGCGCCCGCACCCTGCTCGGCCGCTTCCGGCCGCTCGCCGACCTGACCAGCCGCAACTACGCGGTCCGCGCCTACGCCGAGCGGATCGCCAAGAACACGCCGATCCAGGGCACCGCCGCCGACATCCTCAAGCAGGCGATGATCAACGTGCAGACCGAGCTCGCCGCGAGCGAGCCGACCACCCGCATGCTGCTGACCGTGCACGACGAGCTCGTGCTCGGGGCGCCCGAAGCTCGCCAGGCCGCGGTGAGCGCGCTCGTCCAGACCGCCATGGAGCGCGCCGCCACCCTGCGCGTGCCGCTCCGCGTCGAGATCGGCGCCGCCCACAGCTGGGCCGACTGCTAAACCACGCACCAAACTAAATACGAACCGGAGCGGGTCCTGTTACCTGCGACACCCCGCCGCTCGGGCGCTCGCGGGCGTCGGGGCCCCGCCTCCGGCGCCACCCACTCCTAGGTGAAATCACGGGTTTCAGCTGGGGCGCGGTTTACCCCCCTTAGGCGGCGCCCTCTTCGACTTCGTCGCCGGCCTCGTCCGGCATCTCTGGCATGTCGCTCTCGGTCATGTCGTTGACGTAGGTGCAGCTGGCGCAGTGCAGCTTGATGCCGCGGCGGTTCTGCTTCTTGAGGAGGAACGGCGCCGCGCACTCCGGGCACGCTTCCTTGATCGGGCGATCCCACGACACGAAGTCGCACTTGGTGGTGCTGTAGTTCGAGCAGCCGAAGAACGAGCTGCCGCGCCGCGACCGCTTCTCGGTAAGGAAGCCGCCGCAGCCGGGCCGCGGGCAGGTGATGCCCAGGCTCACCGGCCGCGTGGTCTTGCACTCGGGGTAGCGCGAGCAGGCCCAGAACTCGCCGAAGCGCCCGCGGCGGTGCATCATCGGCGCCTGGCAGACGTTGCAGACCTCGTCGGTGGTCGGCTCGGGCTTGATCTCGATCTGGCCCTCTTTGTTGCGGATGAACTCTTTGGTGTTCTTGCACTCGGGGTAGCCGCTGCAGGCGAGGAACTCGCCGTTTCGGCCCCACTTGACGACCATGTTCTGGCCGCACTTCTCGCAGTTGAACTCGGTCGGGATCTCGACGCGCTTCCAGTCCTTCATCTCGATGACCGCCTTCTCCAGGTCGGTCTTGAAGGGCTGATAGAAGCGCCCGAGCAGGGCCTGCATGTTCTCGGCGCCCTCCTCGATGCCGTCGAGATCGCTCTCCATCTTGGCGGTGAAGTCGACGTTGAGCACGCGGGCGAAGCTCTGCACCAGCAGCTCGTTTACCCGGGTGCCGAGCAGCGTCGGGTAGAACCGGCCCTCGCGCTTCTCGATGTAGCCGCGGTCCTGAATCGTCGACAGGATGGTCGCGTAGGTCGACGGCCGGCCGATGCCCTTCTCTTCGAGCTCCTTGACCAGCGAGGCCTCGGTGAAGCGCGGCGGCGGCTGGGTGAAGTGCTGATCCGCCTGGGCGTCGTGCACCTTCAGCGGCTCGCCGACGCTCAGGCTCGGGAGCTTCTCGCCTTCGCCGTCGGCCTCGGGGCTCGCCTCGGGGGCGTCCTCGTCCTGGGCCTCGGTGTACACGGCGGTGAAGCCGGCCGAGCGCAGCACCTGGCCGGTAGCGCGCAGGTCGTAGGTGTGCCCCGCGTCCTTGACCTCGACGAACGCCGTGGTCTGGTCGTACAGCGCCGGCCGCATCTGCGAGGCGACGAAGCGGTTCCAGATCAGCTGGTAGAGCTTTATCTGATCCTGCAGGTCGCGCGCCTTGTCGGGGTGCTTCTGCGCCTCGGCGATCAGGAGCTTCTTCACCGTCTCCGGATCGTACTTGAGGGTGGTCGGCCGGATCGCCTCGTGGGCGTCCTGGACGTTGGACTTCTTGGACTTGTAGATCACCGGCTCGTCGGGCAGGGCTTCCTTGCCGTAGCGCTGGTTGATGTAGGCGCGGACGTCGGTGAGTGCGTCGGGGCTGGTGCGCACCGAGTCGGTACGCATGTAGGTGATAAGACCGATCGCGCCCTCGGCGCCGAGCTCGACGCCTTCGTAGAGGCGCTGGGCGACGCCCATCGTGCGCTTGGCGGTGAAGCGCAGCTTGCGCGCCGCCTCCTGCTGCAGCTTGCTGGTGATAAACGGCGCCAGCGGCATCTTGCGGCGCTCTTTGCGCTCGACGTTGCCGACCTTGAGCGGCACCTGGCGCAGCACCTGGGCGATGCGCCGGGCGTCCTCGGCACCCAGGCGCTCGGGCTTCTGGCCGTCGACCTTGTGCAGGCGCAGGATGAACTTGGGCGGCAGGCTGGCCTCGACCGCGGCCTCAACCGTCCAGTACTCCTCGGCCTTGAAGGCGGCGATTTCTGCCTCGCGCTCGACGATGATGCGCACCGCCACCGACTGCACGCGCCCGGCCGACAGGCCCCGCTTCACCTTGTTCCACAGGATCGGTGAAATCTGGTAGCCGACCAGCCGATCGAGCACCCGCCGCGTCTGCTGAGCGTCGAACTTGTTCTTATCGAGCTCGGTCGGGTTGGCGATCGCCTCGGTGACGCCGCGCTTGGTGATCTCGTTGAACAGCACCCGCTTGATGTTCGGGTTGGCGTCGCGGATCTCCTCGGCGAGGTGCCAGGCGATGGCCTCCCCTTCGCGATCGGGGTCGGGCGCCAGGTAGACCACGTCGGCGCTGCGGGCCGCCTTCTTCAGGTCGGTGATGATCTTGCCCTTGCCGCGGATGACCACGTACTCGGGGGTGAAATCGTGCTCGATGTCGACGCCGATCTTGGACTTGGGCAGGTCCTTGATGTGGCCGACCGAGGCCAGCACCTCGACCTTGTTGCCCAGGTACTTCTGGATCGTCTTGGCCTTGGCCGGCGACTCGACGACCACCAGGGCCGAGTCGGCCTCGCCGGCGGGGCGCGGGGCGCGGGGCCGGGCGGCGGCCGGGGCCTTGGCGGCGGCCTTCTTGGCGGCGGTCTTCTTGGCCGGCGCCTTCTTGGCGGTCTTCTTGGCCGGCGCCTTCTTCTTGGCCGGCGCGGCGGCCGGCGCCTCGTCCGGTGCGGCCTTCTTGGCGGCGGTCTTGGTCGCGGCCTTCTTGGGCGCCTTCTTCTTGGTCGCCTTCTTCTTCGCCGGCGCCTTCTTCTTGACCGCCGCGGTCGTCTCTACTTCGTCGGCGCCCGCCGCTTCGTCGGCGCCCGCCGCTTCATCGGCGACCGCCGCTTCGGCCTTGGCAGCCTTGCCGGACTTGCCGGACTTGCCCGAGTTGGCTGAAGTCGCCGCCTTGGAGGGAGATCGCGAGGCCTTGGTAGTTGTCGGAGCTTTAGCCATGGTGTTCCTAGCCAAGCGGAGCATGCACAATGTACCGCCCGCCAGCCAGGCGAGTACATCGTCCGCGAAGTTCAAGATCGACGAGCGCCGCGGCACAATCGCCGGGCGAGAGACCAGTTCGTGCGCACAGCTCGCCGAGGTCACGGGGAGAAACTGACTGCGCCAGCGCCGCCAGCACGCCATCGGCGGCAGCGCTGCATTCACTGATAAAGGACCGCGCGGGCGCGAGCTCGCTCGGCTGCGTGCGGCGCGCCCGCCCAGCCGGCTCGACCGCGACACTTCCGGCGCGTCGGCTACCTGGAGCTTGCGGACGCCGGTAAAGCTCTTGCTGGCTGCGCTCGAGCAGCGCCAGGACCTCGGTCACCGTGTGCACCGGGTGGGCACCGGCCGCGAGCGCCGCGGCGGCCCCCGCCGAGCCCGGGAAGGCGGCGATCATCCGCCCATGCCGCCGCGCCTGCCTGGCCGTAATCAGCGAGCCCGAGTCGGCACCCGCCTCGATGATGACCAAGAGGTCGGCCAGCGCCGCCATCAGCTCGTTGCGCGCCGGGAAGTGCCAGGGCACGGGCTGGGCGCCCGGCGGAAAGCTCGACAGCAGGCAGCCGCGCTCGCTGATTTCTTCGAACAGGCGGCGGTGGCGCTGCGGGTAGGCGACGTCGACCCCACAGCCGAGCACCGCGCAGGTACGGCCGCCCACCGAGAGCGCCCCGCGGTGCGCCGCCCCATCGATCCCCAGCGCGCCGCCCGAGACGACCAGGCCGCCGCGCGCCGCCACCGCGGCCCCCAGAGCATGGGCCAGGGCCTCCCCAGCCGCCGTTGCGGCGCGTGACCCGATAATCGTGACCGCCGGCCGCGCCTGCAGCGCCTG
Source organism: Pseudomonadota bacterium (assembly GCA_035437965.1). Classification (GTDB taxonomy): domain Bacteria; phylum Myxococcota_A; class Polyangia; order Palsa-1104; family JAEUJZ01; genus CALFML01. Next base: position 23 of record DAOMZC010000258.1, on the reverse strand, counting down.
CGCATCACCGCGCAGCCACAGCG
>DAOMZC010000257.1:0-7884 GCA_035437965.1 Pseudomonadota bacterium | reverse complement strand
CGGGCGAGGGGAAGCCGATGTGCGACAGCCCGCGGATCGGTTTGTTGCTGCTGGAGCTGCTGGAACTGCTGGAGCTGCTGGCGCTGCTGGTGCTGCTGGCGCTGCTGGCGGCCGGGTCCGGCGGCGGGTAGCACGGCACGGCGTCGAGCATCGTCACATCGACGGCCTTGTAGTCGTGGTCGCGCAGGTGCTCGGCGAAGTGGTCGGCGCGCTGGACGCTGTAGTGCCAGATGTCGCCGTGGGGGTAGGCCAGGACCTCGGACTTGACGGTGCGCAGGACCACCGAGCGGTCGTCAAAGGGCAGGGCGCCGAGGTTGCGGCGGAACTCGCGACCGTAGTGAAACCACGACTCGGCGTTTGATAAATAGAGGGTCCGCACCGGCACGCCGGCGGCGCGGGCGGCCTCGCCGATCGCGAGCACCGTGCGCGGCCCGGTGAGGTCGCCCAGCCGCGGCACGATGAGCCGCGCCACCGCCAGCTGGCGCAGGTGGTCGTAAAGCGCGGGGTCCCCGAGCCAGGTCACCGCCCGCCCGCCCCAGCGGTAGGCCGCGGTGGCGTGCAGGTGCTGGCTCAGGTCCTGCCTGTAGATGTCGTAGATAGAGAGGATGGCGCGGCGCTCGTCCTCGGCCAGCCCCGGGTAGTAGGCGGCGACCGCGTCCACCACCGCCTGCTTGCGCACAGGCTCGAGGAGGGCGAGGAACTCGGCCGGCGTCGCCGCTACGCTGAGCAGCGCCGCATACAGCCGGTGCATGTGCACGACCGCGCCGTCCAGATCCACGAGCCACAGCACCTGCGAGCCGGCCGCCGCCGCCATCGTGTAGTTCTGGTCGCCGCCGACGCCCAGGTAGCCGCCGCCGAGGCCCCGCAGGTCGTCGAAGAACAGGTCGTGCCGCCGCTCGTTGGACCACATGTAGTGGCGGCGCACGTTGTGCGGACCTTCATCCACCGGCGTGCTTACCTGCTCGGCGCGCGGCGCGGCCACTGCTGCCGAAATGCTCACCTCGGCGGCCAGCGTGCTCGCCGGCCCCAGCCCCAGCCCCAGCGCCAAGAAGATTAGCGGAACCAGCCAGCCGGCCCCTCGCCACCCACAAGACCTTGCCACTATTTCATCATAACATCTTTGCCGGGCAGCAAAGCCGGACCTGGCGGCCGCCGATAGGCTGGCCTTGCATCTGGTCTTGCATCTGGTCTTGCATCTGCTCTTGCATCGGGGCCCGCCGCCGCGATAGGCTGCCTGCGTTCTCGTCGGAGTCGGTGATGGAGTCGCTGGTTGCAGACGGTCTTACGCTCTCTGAGCGGGCCGCGCGCAACGGGAGGAAAGTCCGGGCTTCACAGGGTAGGATGCCGGCTAACGACCGGTCGAGGTGACTCGCAGGAAAGTGCCACAGAAAATAAACCGCCGCGGCGCGGGAAAGCTTCCGGCCCTACTTCGGTAGGGTCTGGGGCGGACCCGAGCCGCGGTAAGGGTGAAACGGTGCGGTAAGAGCGCACCGGACCGCTGGCAACGGCAGGTCGCAAGGTAAACCCCATCCGAAGCAAGACCGCGTAGGGAGCGGGCGCAGGCCCCGAGGTGACCCGTCTCGCCAGCTCACGCTGGGCTCCCAGGTAGGTTGCTTGAGCCGCCGAGCAATCGGCGGCCTAGATGAATGGCTCCGCGCCGCAAGGCATACAGAACCCGGCTTACCACCGACTCCGATGAGAACACTTGAGAGCCCTGTGGTCCGCGCCCGAGCTGTGACTTTAGACCCGACCAAATAAGGAGCCCGCCCCTTGTCTGCTGAGAGCCACTACAAGAGCAACCTCCGTGACCTCCAGTTCAACCTGTTTGAGTTCCACGACCTCGGGCAGCGCGTGCTCGGGCGAGCGCCGTTCACGCTCCTTGATGAAGCGGCGGCGCGCCAGACGATCGAGCAGATGGAGAAGCTGGCGGTAAGCGAGCTGGCGTCGAGCTTCACCGACGCCGACCGCCAGCCGCCGGTGCTCGGCCCCGACGGCGAGGTGCGGCTGAGCGAGGCAATCAAGAAGACCGTACGGGCCTACCTGGACAACGACTGGCACCTCCTGGAGATGCCCGAGTACCTCGGCGGCATGGCGGCGCCGCCGTCGCTCGGCTGGGCGAACTTCGAGCTGCTCATCGGCGCCAACCCCGCGGTGGCGTTCTATGTGACCTCGGTGTTCATGGGCCGCGTCATCGACCGCTTCGCCACCCCCGAGCAGAAGCAGCGCTTCCTGCCGCAGATGGTGCAGAAGGGCTGGGGCTGCACCATGGTCCTCACCGAGCCCGACGCCGGCTCGGACGTCGGCGCCGGCCGCACCCGCGCCCGCCACATCCAGGGCGACGAGTGGCACATCGAGGGCGTCAAGCGCTTCATCACCGCCGCCGAGTACGACACCAGCGACAACATCGTCCACCTGGTCCTGGCCCGCCCCGAAGGCGCCGGCCCCGGGACCAAGGGCCTGTCGCTGTTCATCGTGCCCAAGCGCTGGGTGCAGGCCGACGGGACGCTGGGCGAGCGCAACGGCGTGCGGGTCACCAACGTCGAACACAAGATGGGCCTGCGCGGCTCGGCGACCTGCGAGCTGACCTTCGGCGAGGACACCCCGGCCCGCGGCCTCCTCCTCGGCAACGACCACAGCGGCATCCACCAGATGTTCCACATCATCGAGCAGGCGCGCATGGCCATCGGCATCAAGTCGATGTCCACCCTGTCCACCGCCTACCACCACGCCCTTGGCTACGCGCGCGAGCGCATCCAGGGCCCCGATCTGATGCAGGCGATGGACAAGGCCTCGCCGCGGGTGGCGATCATCCGTCACCCCGATGTGCGGCGCATGCTGATGATGCAGAAGTCGCACGCCGAGGGTATGCGCGCGCTGTGCTTCTTCGCCGCGGCGGTCCAGGACGAGGTCGCGCTGCTCGGCGGGCACGGCGCCAAGTCGGCGGCAGAGCTCGACCGGTTAAACGATCTGCTCCTGCCGCTCATCAAGGGCTACTGCTCCGAGAAGGCCTACGAGCTCCTGGCGCTGTCGCTGCAGTGCTTCGGCGGCTCCGGCTACCTGCAGGACTATCCGATCGAGCAGTACATCCGCGACCAGAAGATCGACTCTTTGTATGAAGGGACGACTCACATCCAGGCGCTCGATCTGCTGCTGCGCAAGATCGGCCGTGACGGCGGTCACACCCTGCGCGGCCTGCTGGCGCAGATCCACAAGACCCTCAACGAGGCCGAGGGCGGCGAGACACTGACCGTCGAGCGGGCGCTTTTAAAAGAGGCGCTGAGCCACCTGGAGGCGATGCTGATGGCGCTGGTCGGCAAGCTCAGCGAGTCGCTTTACCACGCCGGCCTGCAGGGTAATCGCTTGCTGATGGCGCTGGCCGAGGTGTGCGTCGGCTGGCTGCTCGTGCGCCACGCCGCCCTCGCGGCGCGCAAGCTGAATGAGCTGGGCAATAAGGGTGATAAGGACGGCGCGCCCACGGACACCGCCGGGGATGCGGCGTTTTATGCCGGCAAGATTGCCAGCGCGCGCTTCTTCTGCGCCGAGGTCCTGCCGCGGCTCGCGACGGACCGGCGCCTGGTGGAGGGGAGTACGCTCGCCCTCATGCAGCTCCCCGATGCGGTGTTTGGTCCCTAGGAGCTTTTAGCGGGGGCGCATCAGCCGGCGCCGCCCTGGTTCAGCAGGGACAGCCGGCTGTGGCCCGCCAGCAGCTGCTGGCGCACCGAGTCGGCCTGGCGGGCGATGTCCTCGAAGTCCTCGGCGCGCGCCGCCTCGACGAGCTGCTGGGCGATCTGGGCCACCGCGGACAGCTTCTCCTTCAGCGTCTGCACCTCGACCGCCAGCTCCCCGCCAAGGGCTTTGTCGCCGAGCTCCTTTTTCTTGCGCAGGATCTCCGCCGCTTCGCTGCTCAGCGTCGCCGCCGCCACCCCGAGCGCCTTATAGCCCTCCATCAGCTGGCCGAGCTGGGCGCCGCGCACCGAGATCGCCTGCGCCCGCTCCATCACCTTCTGAGTCTGCGCCTGCTGCTGCTGGTGGGCCTCGCTGATCGCGTCGCTCAGCGCCTGGGAGGCCAGGCCCAGCCGCTGCTCGCACTGCGCCACCTGGTTGAGCGACTGCGTGGCGCGGTCCAGGTGCTTGGCGGTGTAAAGCGGCCCGCGCAAGGTCGCCTCCACGGCGCGCTGGAAGCTCCCGAGCTCGTCGTCAAAAGCCTGGGCGGCGCTTAGAAACCCGGACTTTTCGGCGCGTGGTTTGGTGCTCATCGCCTGTATCTTAGGCCGCTTTTGCGCCGCGCCCAACAACTGCCCGGTCGCCGCCCGCGCTCCGCACGGCGGCTAGCTCGTGCCGTTGCTCTGGGGCACCGTAAGCAGGATCTGCTGCAGCATCTCCAGGTCGACCGGCTTTACCAGGTGATGGTCGAAGCCCGCGGCGCGGGTGCGCTGGCGGTCGCCCTGCTGGCCGTAGCCGGTCATCGCCACCAGCATCGGCCGGTGGGCCAGCGCCATCTCCTGCACTTTCTTGGCGACCTCATAGCCGGTGAGCCCCGGCAGCCCCAGATCGAGCAGCACCAGCTCGGGCTGAAACTCGCGCACCACCGGCAGCGCCGAGGGCCCATCGAAGGCGACCTGCACCGTGTGGCCGCCGAGCTGCAGCAGCATCGCCATGGTCTCGGCGGAGTCGCGGTTGTCATCGACGACCAGGATGCGGTGCGTGGCCGCGGCCGTCGGCTGCGGTGACTGGTGGCTGGCGCCGTCCGCCTTATCGCCCTCAATGAACTGCGGCAGGGTCAGCGTGAACTCGCTGCCGAGGTTGGGGCCGGCGCTCTTGGCGGCAATGCTACCCCCGTGCATAGTGACAATCTCCTTTACCAGCGTCAGGCCGACTCCCAGTCCGCCACCCATCCGATCCAGGGAAGGATCCCCCTGGACGAACAGATCGAAGACCGAGGGCAGGAGCTCCTTTGAGATCCCCACTCCGGTGTCGGCTACCGCCAGCTCTATATGGCCATCAAGCAGCTTTGCAGTGACACGAATATGCCCGCCCGCGGGCGTAAACTTGGAGGCGTTGCTGAGCAGGTTCAGCACCGCCTGCGAGAGCCGAAGCAGATCGCCGTGCACCCACAGCGGCTGCGGTCCCAGGTTGACCGTGAGCTCCTGCTGGCGCTCGGCGAGCAGCGGCTGACAGGACTCGACCGCCTGGTGGACCGCCGAGGCCAGCTCGATGCGCTCGCGGTCCAGGTAGATCTTGCCGCTGGTGATGCGCCCAGCGTCCAGCAGATCGTCGACGAGCCGCGACAGGTGGCTGATCTGCCGGTCGATGATGTCACGCGCCCAGGCGACCCGCGGGTCCGGGCTCGGGTCCACGTACAGGACCTGCACCGCGTTGCGCAGCGGCGCCAGGGGGTTGCGCAGCTCGTGCGCCAGCATGGCGAGGAAGCGCTGCATGAGCGGGCTCGAATCGCTCACGCCCTCTACCGGGCCGCGGAAGTACCCTCGGGTCCCTCCGGGGGGCTCCAGCATGGCGTGAATTTTCATCGTCATTGCGATCCTCTGCTAGCCACAGCCGTCTGGCTTGTGTCAAGTAGGCCCCATGTGTCAAATGCGCACAGCACACCCCGGAGATCCAGAGAGCATGCGAGGCTGGGTGAGCCCCGTCTTGGACGACGTCGGCCGGCAGACGCATATACTTTTTTGGATGCTCGGCCAGGGTGGATACTTCAGGTTGTTTGCAGAAATCGTACCGCTCTTATTTACTGCTCAGCACCTGGCCGGGCCGGCAGTCCGCTGAAAGCCCGGCAGGCGCTGACCCCAAGGCACGTTCCTTGCTGAGTTTCCCACGGAGGTTTCAGATGATGATGAAGCGGATCGGAAGCAGAAATCGGACATTCCCAGCGGTCCTTGTCGGCCTGGTTGTCGCGGGGGTGCTCTGCACAGCCGCGGGTACCGCGCTGGCGCAGCACTGCCGGCTGCACTACGCCGAGGCCTTCCAGCAGGTCACGGTCAACAACCTGGCCGGCCGCTCCCAGGCCGAGATCAAGAAGCAGATCGACGACCTGTTTGGTCCGCGCCAGGAAGTCTGCGGTGAGAAGAGCTACAAGTTCTTCCTGACCGAGCTTGGCAACTACACCGCCGAGGCGCTGCGCAAAAAAGGCGCCGAGCAGGAAGCGCGGCTCCTGGCGGCGCGTGAGATCATGACCCGCTTCCCGCTGCGCGTCCGCTTCAACAGCGGCACCAAGCCGGACTCCGGCCTCAAGCAGCTGCGCGCCGATCTGACGGTGATCGGCACCGAGGTCGGGCTGAAGCCGCCGGTGCAGGCCCTGCTCGACACCCTGGCCAAGGTGACCCCGCCCACCTCGGCGACGCAGCCGATGGCCGCCGATGATGACGCGGTGCCGGTGGTGGTGCCGCGGGTCCCGCTCCCCGCCTGGGCGGTCATCTCGCTGTACGAGATCCGCGATCACGCCAAGCGCAAAGAGAACGGCGCGATCATCAACAAGACCGAGCTGATTCTGGACTGGATGGCGCACATCAACGCCGGCGCGCGGCCGGGCGATCTGAAGGTTGCGCCGACGCCAGCGACGCCGGCTCCGGCAAGTCCCGCCGGCACCCGCTAGATCTCGGCAGCTCAGGGCGCGGCGTGATCGGGGTCAGGGGTGGGGGAGGGCGGACTCGCCGGTGAACTGCGGGTGCGTGCGGATCTCGCGCTCGCGCTCTGGGGTCAAGATCGTCTCGCCGAGCGGGGCGCGGGCGGTGGAGCGCTCCCAGCGGGCGAGCCAGCGGGCATCGAGCGGCGCGGCGAGGCTGTGGAGGCAGGTGGCGCCCACCGTGGTCTCGCGCTTGGTCCCGGTCGCGACGCCGGCGCCGACATAGAAGCCGCCGACGAGCAGCGCCGCGCGCATCGGCGTCGCCGCGCTATAGGTAAGCAGCAGCGCCCCAGCGGCATCGCTGCGGCAGCCGGCGCGCACCGCGGCGAAGGCGGCCGGGGTCCACAGCGCCGGGTTGTGCTGCGGCGAGAACGGATCATAGAAGATGAGCTCCGCGCGCCGCGGCGCCGCGGCCAGGCAGGTCAGGACATCGCCGCGATGCAGGACCCAGCGCACCCCTTGCTGCTCCCACTGCCCGGTCGCGATCAGCGCCAGCGCCGCCTCGCGATACTCGGCGAGAAAAGGAAACCCGGCGGGATCGCGCAGGGCAAGCCGCAGCGGCGCCAGGTCGATCTCGAAGCTGTGCAGCTCCAGCGCGCCGCCCGCCCGGCGGGCGCAGGCCAGCGCCGCCACCGCGTTGGTCGCCGCCCCCAGCCCGATATCGAACACGCACACCGGCCGGCTGGATGCGCGCAGGCGGGCGGCAAGCTGCGACTGCTCGACATAGAGCCGGTTGGCCTCTTCCCACGGGCCGCCGGCCGGGTGCATGACCTCGCCGTGGCCCGTGTGGCGGACCGCCCGGGCGCCGCTGCGCAGGGTGCACAGCTCGAAGTCGCCCTCGCGATCTCTGGGGTCAATCAGCACGAAAACAGCGCCTCGTACTGCTCCTCCCGGAAGCCGACGAAGACCTGGTTGCCGCTGACCAGGACCGGGCGCTTGACCAGCTTGCCGTCGGCGGCGAGCCAGCGCAGCAGCGTCGCGTCGCTGGCCGCCTCGACCTGCTCCTTGCCGAGGGCGCGGTAGCTCTTGCCGCTGGTGTTGAGCCACTTGCGCACCGGCAGGCCGCTGCTCGGGACCCAGCGCGCAAGCTCGGCGGCGGTGGGCGGCTGGTCGACGATCGGGCGCACCGTGACGGCGACCCCGTGCTGGTTCAGCCAGCGCAGCGCCTTCTTGCAGGTGTCGCATCCCGCGTACGAGAGGAGTAGCGGTCCATTCATACAGCGCATCCTAGCGGGTCGAGGCGGCGC
>DAOMZC010000256.1:0-7900 GCA_035437965.1 Pseudomonadota bacterium | reverse complement strand
GGTCGCAGCGGATGGCCGCGTTGGCGTCGGCGACCACGCCCGGCTGATCGATGGGCGGAAGCGGCGGCGAGCTCGCGCAGGCCCCGAGCGGCAGCGCCAGCAGCGCCGCCAGCGCCGCCCTAGCAGGCCCCAGCCCGCGCGCGCGACCGATGGCGGCGCCGGCTGGAGAGTCGGTGAAGGAAGAGATCCGCTGCAGCTGCATGGCCATGTGCCCCAGCATAGCCGGCTCTGTGGGATTTAGGAGTAAAAGTCGCAGAGCCGCGCGCCGCGCAGGAGACCCCCCCCCAGGAGACCTCAAGAGACCTCAAGAGACTCGGGGGATCGCCACGGACCGCTCGGGCCCGCCTAGTTGCGGGTCGGGCTCTCCTTCGGGGTGTAGGTGCCGCCGGACTGCTCGGCGACCACCGACTGCACGATCTTGACCGCTTCGTCTTGCTCGGCGCCGACGAGCTCGTCCTTCTTGTTCTTGTTTGTATGTACGTAGCGGACCTTGCGGTTGCCGTCGATGAGCAGGACCACCGACTTGTCGTCGGTATCGCCCAGGTGCCACTGCGTCTTCAGCGACAGATCGGGATCGGTCAGGATGGTGACGTTGTACTTCTTGATCTTGCCGCGCACGACCATGCGGATGAGCCAGTTGGCCAGGCCCTTGGCGTCGGCCATGTTGGCGACGCCGACCGAACGGAAGTGCGCCTCGGGCAGGCCGAGGGCCTTGACGCGATCGGCGAACTTGTCGGTGATGTCGGCCACCGAGGGGTCGGTGTACAGGATGAGCAGCACCTTCTTGCCGAGATCCGGCATAACGGCCGGCTTGTCGTTGGCGTCGCGCAAGGTCGGCTGCTCGACCGTGTCTCCGATCTTGACATCAGCCAGCGCCAGTCCGGGCAACAGGGCCCCCGATAGAGCCAGGGACAGCAGGCTGCGCTTCACAAAGCTGCGGATTTTTGGTTGCACGCTCGTTTTACTCCTGTGGATGGGGAGCTGCCATTATAGCCAACTCCGACCGTTTCGACTATTGGCCCACTACGCAAGCTCGACCTCGGTGCGGGCGCTCGGGTGATGCAGGGGATAGTAGATCGAGCGCGGCGGGCCGCCGCAGAGACGAGGGCGGAGGCCGCGCCGCATAAGGTGCAGCGCCAGCCCGATCGCGAACTGCGTCCCCTCGAACACCGCCAGGTGGTAGCCGAGGCAGAAGTGGGGACCGCCGCCGAACTGCGCGGTCTCTAGAGGCGAGGGCGGCGAGGGCGCCGGCCCTTTGCCCGGCCCGGCGGGCGACTGCGGGCCCGCGCGATCGCGGTCGCGGGTCTGGTCCCGGCCGCCGGCGGTCCACCGCCGCGGATTGAAGCGCTCCGGCTCGGGGAAGATGCGCTCGTCGCGGCCGAGGTCGCCCAGGGCGATGGCGACGATCTGTCCGGGGGGCAGGGTCCGGCCGTAGACGCTCAGCTCCTCGCCGAGGACGCGGATGGTGATGTAGGCGGGCGGGTACAGGCGCAGGGTCTCGCGGAACAGGCCCTCGGCCAGCGGGCAGGACTTGGCCGCCTGCGGCGAGGTGGGGATGCTGCCGACGCGCTGCGCCTCGGCGCACAGGTCGGCGAACAGCGCCGGGTCGCGCGCCAGCTCGACCACCATCCAGGCCAGGACCGAGGCGGTGGTCTCGTGGCCGGCGAGGATGAGCAGGCGCAGGTTCTCGACCAGCTCGGTCAGCCCGAGCGGCGCCCCGGCCTCGTCGCGCGCGTGGGCGAGCACGCTCACCAGGCTGCTCGTCGGCGGGCTCGCTCGCTCGTGGTTGAGGATCCCTTCCAGCCGCTCGACCAGCCAGCGCTTGGCGATGAGCGCGCGGTGGCGCGGCAGGCCGGGCAGGTCCCACGGGATCGGCAGCAGCACCTGCATGAAGCGGCGGTACTGCTGCTGCCACTCATCGAGCTCGGCCAAAGGGACGTTGATCAGCCGGAAGATGAGCTCCAGCGCCAGGGTCTGGGTCGCGGCGAGGATGCGCAGCGGGCGCCCGAGCGGCAGCTTGGCGAGCCGGGTCTCGATGCAGTCGGCCATGAGCTCGCCGATCCCCGACAGCGACAGGCCGCGCGGTACGAAGGGCGGGTTCATGGCGGCGCGCATGCGCTGGTGCTGCTCGCCGCGCAGGACGAGCAGGCTCTGGCGGCCGAGGAAGTCCTCGGTGGCGGCGTTGGTGGTGAGCGGGATGTACGCGGCGCGGCTGCGCAGGATCTCAAGCGCCTCGGGACCGGCGCAGGTAAGGTACCAGCCAACGGTCGGCCCCAGGTGCAGGTAGTACAGCGGTCCCAGGCGCCGCCGCGCATGCGCGAGGAGCTCGGCGCTGCGGACGCTCAGGCCCGGGAAGTGCCCGAGCAGCGGCAGGGCTCCCGGCAGCACCGGCACCCCGCCGCGGTAGCCGACGGGTCCGGCGAGCAGCCGCTGCAGCCAGCCCGGCACGACGCCGGCCCGCGAGTCGGCTGCTACCCTGGGCGCCGGTCCGGCGTCAGCGCCGCTCACTGGACGACCCGCTCATCCAGCGGCTGCCCCGTCTGCGGCGCCTTGCCGTGAATCTCCACATACTCGACCGACATCGGGCGCCGGAGCTTGACGTACGCGCTCAGGAGCTCGCTGCTGTCCATGCCGGCGATGGTCGTCCGGACGGTCGCCGTGCAGCGGCCGTCGGCCCCCTTGCTGGTCCGGACGTACAGATCGCGCTTTATGCGCTTGAGCCGCACGAAGTACTCGCTGCCCGTCGGCGACTGGCTGAGCATGCGCTGCGTCGCGACGCCGTAGGGATAGTACTCGACCAGGCTCAGGGGGTGGGTGCGCACGGGCGGTGCGTGCTCGAACTCGCGCCAGTAGGGGAACACGGCCTCTTTTTCGCGCGGCATGCAGCTGGCGTCCAGGCGCATGCCGTAGTCGACGCGGTTCTTGTCGTCGCTCTTGTTGATGAAGAACAGGGTCGCGATGTCGTAGGGGCCAAAGGCCGGCTTGGTCTCTTCCGCGATCGCGCGCCCGAGCCCAGGCCCGAACCCGAGTCCGAGGGTGACGGTCACCGATGCAATCAGGGAGGGGAAGAGCAGCCGCATAGAGCACTCCTTGCGCCGAAGAGGATCGGGCAGCCAGTAGATAGCATGATCGAGCGACAGCGGGCAGCAGTCTTTGCGCCAACCCCTGGAGCTCGCGGCAAAAGCCGGCACGCCGCGGCTGCGGCCAGGCTCTTATGAGGAGCCGGAGAGCCGGGGGAGGACGCGCTGGCGGTCTCGGCCTTGCTTAGGAGGCGGCCCCCAGAGTGGCCGCCAGCCGCCGCGCCTCGACGATGTTGTCTTCGATCGAGCAGTACGTCCAGCCGCCATAGCGGCCCAGGCTGTGCACGCCGCTCTGCCGGAGCACGGCGCTCAGGCGCGCGTGCTCGGCGAGCGAGGCGCCCGTGATGTGTACGTAGGCGGGGTCCATCACTACAGAGTGCTCGGCGACCAGGCGGTGCTCGCTGATCACTCCCTGACGCCGCAGGTCGGCAAGGACGCGCTCGCGCAGCGCCGCGACATCGACACTGCCATCGCCACCGCCATCGCCACTGGCCATACTCGCGGCCCCCGCCGGCAGGCCGATTTCGACGTAGATGCTGAGGCGGTCGGTGTCAAAGATGTTGTCGTAGAAGCCCACCCGGTAAAACACGCACTGCGGATCCGGATAATAGATCCAGTGGGGCTCGCGCGGACCCTTCCGATCGAAGCCGAGGTTATACACGAGCACCTTGTTCCAGGTCCACACCGCCGGATCATGGGCGACGCCCGCCAGGGCGAGCAGGCGATTGAACGGGATCGAAGAGACCAGCCGATCAAAGCGCAGCTCGCGGCGCGGGGTGCGCGCCACCCGGCTTGCCAGATCGATTCCGATGAGCGGCTCGGAGAGGGCGATCGCCTCCGGCTGCACCGCGCTGGCCAGCGCCTTTACGTACTCGATGGCGCCGCCTTCGGGATAGGTGAAGGTCGAGTTGTAGCTGGTGTTGTCGGCGACCTTCATGTTGCGGATGATGGCGGTCAGATCGGCGTGGGGGAAGAACCTTCCCATCGCGTCCGGGTCGAGCCGGGTGAGCTCGCAGGCGTACAGCTTTTGGTTATAGGGGACCAGGAACTTCTCGGCGATCGCACGGCCGAAGCGCCGGTACAGCATCTCCTTGAAGTTCGCTTCCGGGGGCGGCGGCGGCTCGCCCGGACCCAGGAGCTCGCGCGGGGCGCGGGCGAAGTACAGATCGTAGAGGCAGTCGATGAACTCGTCCTGGGGCAGCTGATGGATATTTTTCTGAAAGGGAAAGTCGATGAGCCGGCCCTTGTAACCAATAAAGGCGCGCTTCTCGACGACGCGCACGCGCTGTCCGGGCATGCGGGCGCGCAGCCAGGCTTCAATCTCGGGGTGCTTGAAGTGGAAGAAGTGGCCGGAGTAGTCCCAGACAAAGCCGTCCTTGTGCACGGTCTTGCAGTAGCCGCCGATCTCCGGGTCGGCCTCCAGTATCAGGTAGTCCGGGGAGCCGCCCTGCGCGAGCGCGGCGGCGGTGGCGAGGCCGCTTACGCCGGCGCCGACGATGAGCGTGCGAACCGATTGCATGCAGCTGTACTCACTTTTTTTCGCTCTTTTATCCCTAGCATCGCCGGCTGCGGGGGTAAATCGACCTTTTCCCGGTCGGTTTTCTGGCGTATTTCCAGATTCATGGTCCGACCCTATACTGGCGGCGGAGGTGACGATGGAGATGCCACTTGACCGGCCGCTGCCGGCGTCCATGACCGTGCGAGAGGGGCGCGACGCCTACCTCGCGGAGAACGGGTTCAGCGTCGCAGCCTACGATGAGGCCTGGACCAAGGCGACGCTGTTCGGCTTGCCGATCGCGGTGCCCAACACGCCGCACCATAAGTGGGCGCTCAAGCTGCACGACCTGCACCACGTCGCCACCGGCTACGGGACCGATCACACGGGGGAGGGGGAGATCTCGGCCTGGGAGCTGCGGCGCGGGCTCGGGCGGCTCGGCCTGTACGTCGGCAGCATCGTCGCCGCCGGCACCTTGCTGGGCCTTGTGCTGGCGCCGCGGCGGGTCTGGGCGGCGTTTCGCGCCGCGGGCACCCAGCCGTCGCTGTTCATCGAGGACGACGTGGACTCCCTGCTCAAGCTGACGGTGGGCGAGCTGCGCGCCCGGCTCGGGCTGCCGGAGGGCGGCCTGGCCACCCTGCCGCGCCGGCTCCACCCGAATGCGCCGGGCGCGGCCCGCTCGTCGCCGGGGTCGGCGTCCGCGGCCACCTAGCTCTATTGTGCTCGTCGGTGCCGGGCTACGGCGCCGCGGGCGCTGCCGGGGCGGCGTCGGCGGCTGGCTCGGCGGGGAGGAGCTGCCCGAGCAGGTTGCCGGTCCGCCAGCGACCGTTCAGGTAGACGAAGAACTCGTAGCGGATGCCGCGCGGCTCGGTGCTGCGCTTGAGGCGGACCGAGTACAGCGGCACCGTCTGGGGCACGGCGCGCGCGACCTTGCGCTCGGTCGCCGTCTGCTCGGCGGCCGGCTGCTCGCGGACCGGCACCACCAGCACCTCATCGAAGTGGCGCTTCTGGATCTGGTCGACGAGCTCCAGGCCGCCCAGGTGAGTCAGCTCGGACATCATCGCCTGGTAGCGCGGAAAGTACTGCGTCGCGGCGGCGCTGCCGAGCAGTTCGCCGAGCTCACCCTGGGACAGGGCGAGCGACCCGAGCATGCTGATCACCTTCTCCGGCTGCTCCTTGCGCGCCGCGGCGAGGAGGTCGGTGAAAAACTTCTGCAGCCCCGCCGGTCCGTCGGCGTAGGCGCCGGCAGCGACCGGTGCATAGACCACCGCCGGGCTGCTCGCCGGCTTCTTGGGGGACTCCGGGCAGCCGGCGGTGAACAGCAGGGGCAGCGCGAGGAGGCCAGACAGGACGCAGGCAGGCAGGGCAGGGCGGCACTTCATGGCGTTTGGACAACTGCTCTGGGCTTCGGTTCCCGCATTCGCCGCTGAGCTGGAAGGCTGGTCCGCGGCCATGGTGGAGTCCGGAGCGTCAGGGCGCGGCCGGGCCGCAGATCTCGGTCTGGTAGTCGGCAAGGGCGAGCCGGATGATGTGCTCGGCCTCGGCGGCGTCGTAGACATCGGTGATCTCGACGCGGCGGCTCTGGCCCGGGCCGCTCGGACCCCCCAGGCTGCTCTGCGGCATGTCTTTATAGGTCAGAAAGTAGTGGCGCAGGCGGTCGATGAGCGAGCGAGCGCAGGCGGTGATGTCACGCAGCTCACCGTAGGCGGCGTCGTCGCGCAGGACGGCGACGATCTTGTCGTCGGCCTCCTGCCCATCGAACATCCGGAAGCCGCCGATCGGCCGCGCCGTCACCAGAATGCCGCCCTGGTTGATCGTGCGCTCGGTGAGCACGCAGATGTCCAGCGGATCGCCGTCGCCGCGCACGTCCGTGCGTCCGGCCCGCGCCGCCGCGAAGCTGGCGATCTGCGAGCCGCAGTAGGTCTGCGGGATGAAGCCGTAAGGCGCCGGGCACTGCGAGGAGTACTTCTGCGGCCGATCGAGCATCAGGTGCCCCGAGTGCTTGTCGACCTCGTACTTGACTGTATCGCCGGGCACCATCTCGATGTAGACGGTGACCAGGCCGGGCGCGTGCTCGCCGGGCGAGACGCCGTGCCAGGGGTGCAGGCGGTAGGGAATGACGGCGGCGGGAGGGCGTGGGGGCATGTTAGGCCTCCCCTCTTTATAGCCGAAATAGCCGAGCGTGCGGCAGCGGAGGACGCAAGTCCACGCGCGGCCGACGGGGCTACGGGGGAAGGCTCGGGCTCGGTCAGGGTGACAAGAAGGGCGGGGAACCGGCCCGCGGGGTAGCGGGCCGGCGCGGCGGGCGCGGTCTAGAACATCATGCGCAGCGCCCACTCGACGGGCGTCGCGTCGCGCCGGCGATCGATCGACTCCGACTCCGACTCCGGCTCCGGCTCCGCGGGCAGGCTGCCGTGGGCAGCGGACCCGCCGGTTGCTCGGTGCACCAGCAGGATGCGGCTGATCGCCGCCGCGATGCGCGAGGTCTCGGCGCCAGGCTGCGCACTCGGCAGAGCAGAGGAGAGGATTTCGTGATTCTGAAGTTGCGATTTCATAGCAGTTCTCCGAGCGAAGCGAGCTGTCTTCGTGAGGCAGGCGGCGGGTGCGCTGTGGGCGATCTCCCCCCTTAGGAGACCGTCGCCAGCCATGCTCTTAAGTAACGTTGTTGATAGCTCTTGGGTCTGACAGCTTGCTTCGCGCATTTCTCCTGCTCGGGCAAAAGCCGGAGCATCACGGCGTCAACAGCGCCGATTCAGTAGCCACAGGTCAAAAACTTAGAAAGTCAGGGAGTCTGGGGCAGTTATTGGGTCAGGGACTTGAGCCAAGGAGTTGATCTCTATAGATCCCTGCGGACGAGTTGGCAAATTAAGTTCAGCAGTACACCCTAGTCGAGATCGCCATCAGCGACCAGAAATTTTTTTTACGAGTCAAATTTTTTTCCCCAATAGTTTGGCGGAGCTGACCTGGCGCTTGGCGAACGAGTGGGGCCAGGCGGGCATCTAAAGCGGCGCTTGAGATCGACTGAAATTGGGGAGGCTCAGCGGGAGCGCTTGGCGTTTTTTTCGAGCTTGCGCGCCGCCCCGGAGAGCGCCTGGACGATGCGCGCCACCGGATCGTCCACCTTCTGCTTCTGCTTCTGCTTCGGCGCGGCCTGCTTGCGCCCGCGCGCGGCGGGCTTGGGCGACGGACTTGGTGCCGGTCGCGGCACCTGACCGCCGGCCGCCTCGGCGGGCGGCAGCGAGTCGCTCGCCTTTTTCTTGCCCTTGGGCAGCGACGGGTTATCGCGCGACGCCGCGGCGACCGAGCGGGAAGCCGGGTCGGCGGG